>CACPBH010000001.1 GCA_902632145.1 uncultured Pelagibacteraceae bacterium
TACTGAAACTTCATCACCTTCTTTTACAACATCTCCAACTTTTGCAACACGTTTGTCAGCCAATTCAGAAATGTGAACGAGGCCATCTTGTTTTCCCAAGAAGTTAACAAAAGCTCCGAACTCCATAATTTTAACTACTTTACCTCTATAAATTTTACCCATTTCAGGTTTAGCAATTAAATTTTTAATAAATTCAATGGCTTTATTTCTAGAAGCTTCATCTGGTGCCGCAACTGTTACTTCCCCTGTGTCCTTAACATCCACTTTAGCTCCTGAAGTCTCAACTATCTCTCTTATTGTTGCTCCGCCTTTACCAATCACAGTGGCTATATCTTTCTTGTCTACTTTAATAGTTTCCATTTTTGGAGTATGCTTAGAAAATTCTTTTCTCGATGTCTTTATAGCTTTATTCATTTCAGCTAGAATATGTTCTCTCCCGCCTTTTGCTTGGTCTAAGGCTTTTTCCATGATCTCAAATGTAATACCCGTAATTTTAATATCCATCTGAAGTGAAGTGATGCCATTTTTTGTTCCAGCTACCTTAAAATCCATATCTCCTAAATGATCTTCATCACCTAGAATGTCTGAAAGCACTGAAAAGGTATCCCCTTCTTTAATCAACCCCATCGCGATTCCAGCTACAGGTTCTTTGATTGGCACACCTGCGTCCATTAGTGATAATGAAGTTCCGCAAACAGTTGCCATTGAGGAAGATCCGTTTGACTCTGTTATTTCTGAGACTACTCTCAATGTGTATGGAAAATTTTCTTTTTTAGGTAGAGAGGAATTTATTGCTCTCCAAGCAAGTTTACCATGCCCTATTTCTCTCCTACCAGTTCCTATTCTTCCACATTCTCCAACTGAAAAAGGAGGAAAGTTATAGTGTAACATAAAATTGGATCTTTGCATACCTTCCAAACTCTCTAATCTTTGTTCGTCGTCTGTCATTCCTAGAGTTGTTACCACAAGAGCTTGGGTTTCCCCTCTGGTAAAAAGAGCAGAACCGTGTGTTCTTGGTAAAACTCCAACTTCACATTTGATTTGTCTTACATCGGCTAAACCCCTTCCATCTATTCTTTTCTTATCTTTTAAAATAGCTGTTCTAACTATATCTTTTTCTAAAGATTTTAACTGCGACATCGCTTGGTTTTCCGTAACTTTTTCATCTTCAATAAACATTTCTTTACATTGGGTTTCTATTTCGGAAATAGCAGTAGATCTTTTTTTCTTATCAATTTCTTTGAATGCGCTTCTCAAACTTTTTTCATATTTTTCGGCAATTTTCTTTTTAACGTCAGAATGATCAATCTCTTCAACTTCCCATTTTGGCTTTCCAGCTTTTTTAGCTAACTTTTCAATTGCATCTATTATTGGTACAAATTTTTCATGGCCAAATTTTACAGCGTCAAGCATAACTTTTTCAGATAGACCCGATGTTTCTGACTCAACCATTAATACAGCTTCTT
This sequence comes from uncultured Pelagibacteraceae bacterium, assembly GCA_902632145.1. Taxonomy (GTDB): domain Bacteria; phylum Pseudomonadota; class Alphaproteobacteria; order Pelagibacterales; family Pelagibacteraceae; genus Pelagilacustribacter. Next base: position 1,467 of record CACPBH010000001.1, read on the forward strand.
TGGTACCAGCAACTACTAAGTCTAATTGTGAGTCTTTCAGCTCCTCAATAGATGGATTTAGTAAATATTTTCCATCTTTGTATCCAACTCTGCTTGCAGCAATAGGTCCCATAAATGGTAATCCTGATATAGCTAAAGCTGCCGAGGAAGCGATAATTGATAAAATGTCGGGTTGATTTTTGTTATCGTAAGATAAAACAGTAGGAAGCACTTGTACCTCGTTCATAAAGCTAGATGGAAATAGAGGTCTTATAGGCCTATCAATTAATCTTGAAATAAGTGTTTCAGCCTCAGTTGGCCTCGCCTCTCTTTTGAAGTACCCTCCTGGTATTTTTCCAGCAGCATAATATTTTTCTTGGTAATTTACTGATAACGGAAAATAATCTTGTCCTTCAGCAACTTTTTTCGCGCCAACAGCAGTTGCAAGAACGATTGTTTCACCTAATGATGCAATTATAGCTCCATCAGCTTGACGGGCTACTTTTCCAGTTTCTAAAGTTAATTTTGTACCATTAACTTCTATTTCTTCTTTATGTATTTTGAACATTATTTCCTTAAATTTAGTTGTTTTATTACTTTTTGATAGGACTCGGTATTTTTCCTTTTAAGATATGCAAGTAATTTTTTTCTTTTATTTACTGATTTTGACAAACCTAACGTTGAGTGTTTATCTTTTTTAAATCTCTTAAAATGTTCCGATAGCTTTGTAATTTTTTCAGTTAATAAGCCTATTTGTATTTCTGTTGAGCCTACGTCTTTAGCGTTAATTGCTAACGACTTAATTATATCTTTTTTTTTCTTTATCATTATCTTTATTTTTCTTAATCAATTTTTCAATCTTTTCAGCATATTCAAATGAGTTATCTTCAACAAAAGTGAGTTTAGGAAGAAACTTAATATCAAGCCTTTTAGACAGGGCTTTTCTAACAAGATGAGAGTATTCAGTCAAGATTTTTACAGTTTCTTTTGTATCCACTCCACCTAAAGGAATTACGTAAACTCTGGCCGTTTTAAGATCAGCTGTCATCCTAACCTCAGTAACTGTAGTAAGTTTTGAATTAAACGAAGGTATTTTAGCCTCATTTCTTATAAATAGCTCACCTAAATTTTGTTTAACTAATTCTCCAACTCTTAATTGTCTTTGAGAATAAGCTCTGCTTGAAGATTGGTTTACCATTAAATTGACCTTTGTATTTTTTCTGACAAGTAAGACTCTATTACATCTTTTTCTTTAAAATCTATAAAATCTTTTATGCTCACACCACACTCTAGCCCCGTTCCTACCTCTTTAACTTGGTTCTTTTCTCTAAAAAGAGTTGATATTTCGCCACTGTGAACAACAACACCGTCTCTAATAATTCTAGCTTTTGATTTGCTTTTAATTTCACCGCTGATTACTTTTGAACCTGCAATTTTACCAGCGCTGGATACTTTGAATATTTTTTGAATTTCAGCTGTTCCTAAAATTGTTTCTTTAATCTCTGGTTCTAAAAGTCCTGAAAGTGATTTTTCAACATAGTCTAGTGCTTCATAAATAATATTAAAATACTTAATATCAATTTTTTGATCTTCAGCTAATTTTTTTGCTTCTCTATTAGGTTTAACGTTAAATCCTATTAAGATAGCGTTTGATGCCTTGGCTAAAGACACATCTGTTTCATTTATCATTCCAATATCAGATAGTATTATTTTAGCCTCTACTTCCTTGTGTTCAATTTTGTTAATTGCCATTTTAAGGGCCTCACTTGAACCATGGACATCTGATTTTATTACAATATTAAGCTCATCTTTATTTTTAACTTCATCAAATAATGTAGTTTTGTCTTTAACCATTAAATTATTTTTTGAAGCTTTACTTTTTTTAAACTCTGTCATCGACTTAGCTTCATCTTCATCTTTTGTAACCATAAATTCAGCACCTGCATAAGCTGAGTCGTTCATTCCTAATATTTCTATTGGTGTTGAAGGAAGAGCTTCATTTACAGTTTTACCTTCATAATTTATCATTGCTCTAACTTTGCCCCAGGTATCTCCGCAAATAAAATAATCACCCCTTTTTAATTTTCCATTACTAATTAAAATAGTAGAAACTGGTCCTTTTCCTTTATCAATTTTAGACTCGATTACAACGCCTCTTGCTTTATCAGTGATAGAGGCTTTTAAATCCAATATCTCTGATTGAAGTAAGATACTTTCTTTTAATTTATCTAAATTAATTTTTTTAAGAGCAGAAACTTCAACAAATAATGTATCTCCACTAAGATCTTCTGCGATCAATTCATATTGCATCATTTCATTTTTTATCTTTCCAATATTTTTTTCAGGAAGGTCGCATTTATTGATTGCAACTATTATTGGGACATTTGCTGCTTTAGCATGTTTAATAGCCTCTACAGTCTGGGGTTTTATCCCATCATCTGCTGCTACAACTAAAACAACTATATCTGTAATTTTTGAACCTCTCGCACGCATCTCAGTAAATGCAGCATGCCCGGGCGTGTCAATAAAAGTAATAAGTTTATTTTCGTTTGCTTTAACTTGATAAGCACCAATGTGTTGAGTAATTCCTCCATGTTCGCCTGATACTACATTAGCATCTCTTAGAGCATCTAATAATGATGTTTTACCGTGATCAACATGACCCATTATAGTTACAACTGGAGGCCTTGTTTTTACTTCACCAGTAAATTCTTTTTGTGATTTAATATTTTCAAATGCAGGTTTATCTTCGAGAATTGGTTTATGTCCAAATTCTTTTACAATATATTCCGCAGTATCTTTATCAATATTATGGTTTATTGTAGCAACTACTTTCATATTAAACAAAAACTTTATGATTTCATTTGATTTTTCTGCCATTCTATTTGAAAGTTCTTGAATTGTAATCTGTTCAGGTATCTTTACTTCTCTTATAACTTTTTTAAATTCTTTTTTATCTTCTCCATCAGGTTTATTTCTCTTTTCTTTTAATCTTGCTCTTCGAACAGAAGCTAAGCTTCTTTGTTTTATATCAATTTCTTCAACGTTAAGGGCTCTTGAAACTGTCAATTTGAAATCTCTTTTATCGACAGGACTTTTTAGTTTTAACTTGCTTTTTCCACCTGGCTTACTATCTTTTTTTATAAAATCTTTTGTTGCTTGTTGCTCAATAAATTTTCTTTCAAAATTTTTTCTTTTAGTATCCGGATTGAAATTGACATTTTGCGATGGACCAAATTTATTTTGAGATTTATTGTTTCTATATGGTTTTTTTTTCTCTACTGAAAATGTTTTTTTACTTGAAGACTGAATATTGCTAGTGTCAATTTTCTTTTTTAAATTAGAAGATATTGTGAGTGTCTTTTTTTTATCTTTAACCATAACATTATTTGTATACTATCTCTCTAGCTGCCATAATTAAATCATCAGCTTCTTTTCTAGATAAAGAGAATTCTTCCAAATATCCTTCAATTCGAATTTTTTGACCTTTTATTTCATCAAAACCGCCTATAAGTTCGTCAGAAGATAAATCTGCAAATTCATTAAGTTTTCTAATATTCTTTTGGCCAAGTATTACAAGCATTCCTTGGGTCATTCCCTTAAGTTTAATTAATTTATCTTCAACACCTAATTCTTTCAATTTTTCTGCTACAGCTTCCTTTTCTTTAATTAAAGTTTCCTTAGATCTACTAATAAGTTCTGATGCCGTTTCTTCATCTATAGCATCGATTTTAGAAATGTCTTCAGCCTTTGATTGTGCAATTTCATCAACAGAGGTAAAGCCTTCAGATACTAAAAGTTGACCTAAAGTCTCATCCACCTCTAAATTTTTTATCAAAGTCTCTGTTCTTTCCTTGAATTCATTTTGTCTCCTTTCAGAGTCCTCTTTGTCAGTTAAAATATCGATCTCATAATTTGTCAGCTTAGATGCTAAACGAACATTTTGACCTCTTCTTCCAATTGCTTTGCTTAGGTTTTCTTCGGTCAAAATAATATCAATTCTTTTATTGTCTTGGTCAATTAACACTTTTTGAATCTCTGCGGGCGATAAAGACTCGGAGATTAATGTGGGTAAATCTTCTGTCCATTTAATAATATCAATTTTTTCTCCGTGGAGTTCATTAACTATAGTTTGAACCCTGCTTCCTCTCATACCTACGCAAGCTCCTACAGGATCGATTGAAGCATCTTGCGAATATACGCAAATTTTTGCTCTACTCCCTGGATCTCTAGCTACTGATTTTATTTCAATTGTTCCCTCGTAAATTTCGGGAACTTCTTGAGAAAATAATTTAGCAAGAAACTGGGGATGAGCTCTTGATAAGAATATTTGATGACCTTTCATTTCTTTTTTTACTTCATAACAATAAGCTTTAACTCTGTCGCCAGTTTTTAATATTTCCCTAGGAATTAATTCATCTTTTTTAATAACTCCTTCTGCTTTGCCAAGATCAATTATCACATTTCCATATTCTAATCTTTTTATAATGCCGCTTAAAATTTGACCCTGTTTGTCTATGAAATCTTCATATTGTCTATTTTTTTCTGCTTCTCTTACCCTGCTGCTAATCACCTGTTTTGCACTTTGAGCTGCTATACGACCAAAATCAATTTGTGGAAGTTCCTCATATACTTTTTCACCTAATTTGAGACTGTTGTTTTCAGGTGTGATCTTTTTTGCTTGTTCTAAAGTTATTTCTCTTGCAGCGTCTTCTACTTTTTCCACAATTTCTAAAACTTTGTGAATTTTTATCTCTCCATTTTCTCTATTAATAATAACTTCAATATTATTGTCAGAACCAAATTTTATTAATGCAGCTTTTTGAATAGCGCTTTCCATTGAGCCAATTACTAGCTCTTTGTCTATTGATTTTTCGTTAGCTACCGCTTCAACTATTCTCAATAATTCAAGTTTATCTAATCCTCTATTTAACATTTTTTAAGCTCCTAAAAAAAAATGGGCTAGTGCCCATTTTGAAATTCTAATAATTTAATTATTTATTAAAAGAAAATTAAGGTTTTTTCAAGTTTACAATTTAAATAAATTAGCTTTATCTGTTTTTTCCCAAGAAAATTCACCTTTATTTGTGGGTTTTCTCCCGAAGTGACCATACGCTGAAGTAATTTGATAAATCGGATTGTTGAGGCTTAGCATTTCTCTAATTCCTCTAGGTGTTAAATCAAAATTCTCGTCTATAATTTTTTTTACATTTTCAATTTTGTCTTCATTGCCATCATCTAATTTTATAAAAATAGATAGAGGTTTTGAAACTCCTATTGCATATGCAAGTTGAATAAGGCATTTTTCAGAAACTCCTGAAGAAACTATATTTTTTGCTAAGTATCTTGCAGCATAAGCAGCGGATCTATCTACCTTTGTTGGATCCTTTCCTGAAAATGCGCCCCCACCATGAGGAGCTGCTCCTCCATAAGTATCAACTATTATCTTTCTGCCTGTGAGCCCAGTATCTCCATCTGGTCCGCCAATTATGAATTGTCCGGTTGGATTAATATAAATTTCCTTTGGGTTCAAGTCCTGAAGAAATTTTTCTGGAATAGATTTTTTGATATAGGGAATAATTAATTCTCTGACTTGGTCTTGATTTAGGTCTTTAGAATGTTGAGTAGAAATTACCACTGAAGTAACTTTTAAAGGCTTGCCATGGTCATACAACATTGTAACTTGACTTTTTGAGTCAGGTTCAATTCCTTTTAAATATTCTTTTTTTCTATCCTCAGCCATCAATCTTAAAATTTTATGTGAATAATGAATTGGCGCAGGCATTAAATCTTCGGTTTCTCTACATGCATAACCAAACATTATACCTTGGTCACCTGCACCTTCGTCCTTATTTTCCTTAGAGTCGACTCCCATTGCTATATCAGAGGACTGCTCATGTAAGTGGGTTTCTATATCTGCAGTTTTCCAGCTAAATCCTTTTTGATCGTAGCCAATATCCTTTATACATTTCCTCACTTGATTAATAAGTTCCTCTTTATCTAATTTAGGTCCACGTGTTTCACCAGCTAGCACGACCTTATTAGTTGTAGTTAATGTTTCACAAGCTACTCTAGAAACTGGATCTTTAGATAAATAAGTGTCTACAACCATATCAGAAATTCTATCACAAACCTTATCTGGATGACCCTCGGAAACTGACTCACTAGTAAATAAATAATTTTTATTTGCCATTATTTTTTTTTGTAAAATAAAAGATAAAAATATATGTAAATAAAAGAATAAAAAATATCAAATCATTTTTATTTTTATTTTGATTTTCTAGTAAAGGTATTTCAAGCTGAATGTGTCCTGCTTCATTAGGATTAAGTCTTTTTACAACTTCACCTTTATTATTAATGATAGCGCTCACTCCTTTATTTGCAGATCTTACTAAAAATGTATTATGCTCAATGGCTCTGAATATACTTTTAGAAAAATGTTGATAAGGTCCTATTGAATCACCAAACCAACCATCTTCAGAAATATTTATAATCAAATTAGTATTTTTACTTGATGATTGTATTAAATCTGTAAAGATAATTTCATAACAAATTAGTGGTAAAATATTTAGTTTATCAAATTTTAGATTATTTTGCTTTTTTCCTGATAAAAAAGAGCCGTGACCTTCTGTTATTTTTTTTAAACCAATTTTGCTTAATATATTTTCAAAGGGCAAGAACTCACCAAATGGAACCAATTTTTGTTTCTTATATTCTTGAATAATATTCATTTCATGATCTACTATAATTAAACTATTATAAGTTCCATTCTTTTTTTCATCCAATCGATTTATCCCAAATAAAATAAAATGATTTTTGCTAAAATTTTCTGAAAAATTTTTTGATAAATTTTTTATTTCTTTAAAGCTATAACCGCTTAGTACTCCCTCAGGCCAAACAAATAAAGTTTTTTTATCCTTCTCAGGATCACTATACTTTATAAGTTTTTCTAATCTGTTTTCCACATCTGTTTTACTAAGACCGTACTCTAATTTAAAATTTGGAGAAATTACTTTAATATTAATTTTATTTTCAATGTTTTTGAGATTTTTTTTATTCAAATTAATTGAGTGATTTCCGTAAATGTAAGATATAGAAAGTATTAGAATTAAGACTAATATCATGTAAATTTTTTGAGCAAATCTAAAATCCATCAAAATAAAAGCAGGAAGCAAAAAAATAGTAATAATAAGTAGGTTCGTTGCAAAAAGACCTAGATTATTTAAAATTTGAATTATTTCAGTTGACCAGGAAAAACTATAAGCCCAAAAGTTCCATGGAAAGCCAGTGAGAACAAAATTTCTAATGTAATCTGAAAAAGCCAAACTCGCAGAAAAAATAATTATTGATTGAAGGTTTAGGTTGAGTAATGGACCAATTAAGACAGTAGTAATTGAGAAAAATAAACTTAAAAAAAGCGGAATTAAAATAAGTCCAAATGGTATCAAAATTTTGAAGTTTTCATCAAAAGTGAGAGAGTTGGTAATCCAATGTATACCACCTAAGTAAAATCCAAAACCAAAGGCTGTGCCAAAAAAAAATAGATTTTTTTTATATGGTTTTTTTCTATAAATACTTTTTGATTTTTTTTTAATATAAACTATTAGATAAAAACAAGCTGGTAGAGTAAAAAAATTTACAAAAGTTAAATTAAAAGGTTGAAAAGATAAAACTGATAAAGATCCGATCGATAATGGTAATAAAAATAATGTAATAAAACGTTTATCAAGATATTTTGATATCATTTAATCTATATAAAAAAGAAATTTTTTTTCGATTTTCTGCATCTCATCAAAATCTTTATTTTTTTTATGATCATGACCAAAGAGATGAACTAAACCATGTATCCAAAGCTTATTAAATTCAATTTTAAATTTTTTTTTATTATGTCTATTTTTAATTTTATTTAAATTTATTATTATGTCTCCTAAATAAATTTCCTTATTCTTTTTAAGCTTAACTTTTAAGTTTTTTTTATTATAAAAGGGAAAAGATAAAATATCCGTAGATTTATTTTTTTTTCTAAATTTTTTATTTAGTTCTTTAATTTCTCTATCACCAGATAGTAGTAGTGTGCAGTATATATTTTTTCTTTTGTAAGTTTTGATCCTTCTATTTAAATTTTTGATTTTTTTTTGAATAAAATCACTTGGATTAGTTAAATAATTTTTCCAACTTTTATTGTTTGAAATTGTATTAATTTTTATCATCAGCGCTTTTTTTCTGATAAGCCCTAATAATTTTTGAAACTAAAGGATGTCTAAAAACATCTTTATGATCAAATTCAACAATTTCGATTTCTTTGATATGCTTTAAAATATTCTTTGATTTAATAAGTCCTGATTGTGATTTATTAATTAAATCTATCTGTGAAGGATCGCCGTTTACGACAAGTTTGGAATTTTCTCCAATTCTTGTTAAAAACATTTTTATTTGAGTCTCAGTGGCGTTTTGTGCCTCATCTAATATCGCAAAACAATTCTTTAAGGTTCTTCCTCTCATAAAAGCTAAGGGAGCAATCTCAATCTCTCCTGTTTCAATTTTTTTATCAATTTTGTCGGCTCCAAATAATTCATAAAGAGCATCGTATAAAGGTCTAAGATATGGGTCTACTTTTTCTTTCATATCTCCAGGTAGAAATCCTAATTTTTCACCTGCTTCAACAGCTGGCCGTGATAAAATTACTCTTTCAATTTTTTTTTCCATTAAAAGTGTAACTGCAACTGAAACTGCCAAAAAACTTTTCCCAGTTCCAGCCGGCCCAAGAGACATAACGATATCTTTTTCTTTTAATGCCCTAATATAATCAGATTGTTTTTCAGATCTTGCAATTACTGACTTTCTTGGGGTTTTAATGAGCTGTTTAAACGATTTTATATTCGTGTCATTAAATTCTACATTTTTTTTCACTGACAGAAGTATATCCTCTTTTTCAATAATTTTTGTTAAAAAATACTTATTTATTAAAAATTTTACAGCCTCACAAAATATATTAATATTTTCTTTATTACCTTTGCAAGTAATTGAATTTCCTCTAAAAAAAATATTTGTTGACGTAAGTTTGGCTAAATCTTTTAAATTTTGATCAAATTGTCCTACAACCGACATTAAAGTTTCATTGTCAGTAATTTGAAGATTTACCGTTTCACTATCAATTTTTTTAATAATTAAATTATGATCTAATTTACTTATCTCTGACATAATCAAGCTGCAAACTCTTTTTTATCATGATCTTTTCTAACTCCAAATAATGTATTTTGATTTCCATCTATAATGCTTATTTCTTCAAGTTTTCCTATAAGATTTTCACCACTTTTTACAATAACTGAGTTTGAAAATTCGTCTCTACCAAAAAATTCGTTTTTTCCTTTCACTTTATTTTCAAAAAGTACTAACAATTTTTTATTAATTAGACTTTTTTTGTATTTCATTTTTATTTCTTCAGCAAGCTTTTGAAATATTTTAAGTCTTTTTTTTAAAATGCTCTCATCAATTTGTTCGAGTTTTGAAGCCGGAGTGCCAGGTCTTGGACTATATAAATATGAATAAGTGTTTATAAATTCCACCTCCTTTAAAAGTTTCAATGATGCATTAAAATCCTTCTCAGTTTCGCCTGGGAATCCAATAATAAAATCACTAGAAAATTTAATTTTGGGATTAATTTTTTTGATTTTTTTTATCAAATCTAGATAATTTTCAATATTATGTTTTCTATTCATACTTTTTAGAATTTTATTAGAGCCACTCTGTACTGGTAAATGAATTAAAGGCATTAGTTTATCAGATGACTGATGAACATTTATTAAATCTGAAGTGAAGTCAATTGGATGCGATGTGGTGTATCTTATTCTCTTTAATCTTTTTATTTTTGAAATTTCATTTATTAAATCTGATAATTTCTTACCATTATAGTTATAAGCATTAACGTTTTGACCAAGTAATGTGATTTCTTTAGCGCCATTATTAACTAGCTCGATGCACTCATTAACTAACTCTTGAATAGATCTTGAAAATTCAGGTCCTCTCGTGTATGGCACTACACAAAACTTACAAAATTTATCACAACCCTCTTGAACTGTTAAAAAAGAGGAAATTTTATTGTTAAAATTTTTAATTGAATTTAATGTGTCGAATTTATCAACTACGTCAAAATAAGTTGAATTTACTTTTTTATAATTTTTTTCTATTTTTGATATAGTTTCATTAAAACGATGAATAGATTGTGGGCCAATAACTGCGTCTATGTATTTTTCTCTTTTTAATAAAATTTCCCCCTCTGCCTGTGCCACACAACCAGTTACAACAACAATTGGTTTTTTTTTATTTCTAAACGCTTTTTTTAACCGGCCAACATCATGATAGACTTTTTCAGTTGCTTTTTCTCTTATGTGACAGGTGTTCAATACATAACAATTTGTTTCATCTAAATTTACTGTTTTTTTGTAGTTAATCTTTTTAGCAATATCATAAATACGCTCGCTATCGTATTCGTTCATCTGGCAACCAAATGTTTTTATAAATATTTTTTTTTCCAAATTATTTTTTAATTTTAGAACCATAAAGTTCAAGTTTATGGTCTACAAGATTATAACCTAATTTTTTCGCGATTTTTTTTTGAAGTTCTTCAATATCTTTATCAACAAACTCAACTATCTCACCACTATTTATATCTATTAGATGATTATGATCATCATTAATTTCGTAACGTGCTTTACCTGCCTTGAAATCATGTTTTACTAAGATTCCCGCTTCTTCAAAAAGTTTAACTGTTCGATAAACAGTAGCTATACTAATTTTATCATCTAAATCTGACACCCTTTTGTGAAGTTCGTCTACATCAGGATGATCCTTAGATCCATATACCTCTTTTGACTCTGAAAGAACTTTTGCAATTACTTTTCTTTGGTCTGTAAGTCTTACACCCTTCTGCTTACATTTTTCCTCAATAATACTCATATCTTAATTTAACTTAAATAGATGGGCTTAATCAATTTTTTTTCAATTAATTTTTTATTCAATAATTGCTCTATATTTTTTAAGTCAAATTGCTTTAAATCTGTGTTTCTAAAGCCAAAAAGCTTTACATTACTTGATATCTCAAGCCCTTTAGCTACTGATAAGGCAATTCTGACTCCCGAATAACTGCCTGGCCCTTGATTCACGATTACGCTAAAATTTTGATTTATTTCAACTTTATGTTTAAGTAAAAATTCTAAAATTTCAGAAACAAGGTTTTCACTCATATTATCTTCTTTATTTATAACATGAATAAAAAAATCTTTATTTATTCTTAATCCTAATTTATCATCTTTACCAATGCAGTTAATTATCAAAAAATTGTTAATCATAATAGTTTCTATTATATCTTTTCAAACCCTTCAATTAAAGCTATTTGCTAATGAAAAATATAATTTTGATGATTTTGGTTTAATATCAATTATGTATCATAGATTTGATGAAAGCAAGTATCCATCTACAAATATACAAATTGATGTTTTTAAAGAACAACTAAACATAATATATAAAGAGGGTATAGAGTTTATTCACCCAAAAGATTTTAAAAGGAGTCTTCATGAAAAGAAAAAAAATAGAAAAATATTACTTACAATTGATGATGGGTTATTATCTTTTTATGAAAATGCCTGGCCAATTTTAAAAGAAAAAAAGATACCCTTCATACTATTTGTAAATACTAGAGAAGTTGGAACTTTTAATTATATGAATTGGGATCAAATAATCGAGCTTCATAAATCTGGTAATGTAGAGATAGGAAATCATAGTCATTCACACGAATATCTTGTTGACGAGAACCCTGATTTTATAAAGAAAGACATTTTAACATCAATAGAAATTTTCAAAAAAAAATTAGGAAAAAATTCAGATTTCTTTTCATATCCATTCGGAGAATACAGTTTGGAGTTTAAGAAAATAATAAAAGATTTAGGTTTTTTGTTCGCATTTGGTCAACATTCTGGAGTTATTGATGAAACTAAAGATCTATGGGAATTACCAAGATTTCCGATAAATGAGAAGTATGGAGAAATAAAAAGATTTAATACCTTAATGAAAACATTGCCATTAAAATATAAAAATATTTCCCCAGAGGATAGATATTTATTACAAGCGAACAATCCGCCAAAAGTAATTGTAAAATTTCAAGATAATATAAAAAATCTTAAGCAAATAAACTGTTTCTCAAATGAGGGAAATAAATGGAGAAATTCTAAAATACTTTTTATTGAAAAGAATACATTAGAGATTGAAATAGCTGAAAAATTTTTAGGTGAACGGGGAAGGATAAATTGTTCTCTTAAAGAAAGTAACGGCTTTTGGAGATGGCTAGGTATTCAATACGTAATTAGTGAAAGATAAATTAAGAGTTTAATTCAATTTGTCTCACAGAATTAACTAATCTTACTAATTCAAAATCTGACAATCTATTTTGAGTAATTATTTGGTTTAAAATCTTTGTATATTCAGACCCGGTTTGTGCATAATTTTTAAGGGTGCTTGTTAACGATAAACCAGTTATATTTTTATTGCTATTTCTTAATTGGCTTCTTTTTTCTCTAAATTTTAAATAACTTTTATGTGTATTTAGATTATTTTTATAAGCTTTAACTGATGCACGTAAGATTGGAAACTTTAAGATTTTATGATTTTTGTCTCCGTCTCTCTTCAATGGAGCTATTCCTTGTCCATCCCAAGTCCATTGACCGAAGATAGCATTACCCTCTAAAGCAAATCTAGATGTTCCCCAACCACTCTCTTTGGCTGCCTGTGCAAGTGCAATAGAAACAGGTATCATATCCATCCTAAACATTAATTCTTTAAGATCACTTTTCTTGACTTTATACTCCAAAAGCTTTTGTCTTAACCATTGTTTTTCAGTATCGGTAGTAAATTTTTTCTTTATTAATGTTTTAAGTTTTTCTCTGTCATCTAGTATTTTTTCATTTTCGGCAACTACTAAAGGCAGAACAATTTTTATAAATGTTTCTTTTTTAAGTTGCACGCTTTGTAAATTATCTAGATCTCTTGGAAACTGAGTAAAGTAGATTGGTTTTACTAGTTTATCATTTCTAACAGTTCTAAGATCATAGTCTACATCTTTAAATAGTTGAATAACTGTCTCTGTTTTTAGATTTAAATCAGGTAAAATTACTTCCGCAACATTATTTCTTTTTACTTTAAGTTCAGGTTTTTTAGTTTCCTTTTTTATTTTAGGCTCAGGTTTTTTAGTTTCCTTTTTTATTTTAGGCTCAGGTTTTTTAGTTTCTATTTTTTTATTTGAGAAATCGTAATTTTTGTATGCGTTGTAACCAGAGTAAATAGCGGTAGTGACACCCACAATTACAAAGAAGCCTATAATTACATTTCTTGCACTCTTTTGATCAATTTGTTGATTATAAATTGAATTAAATACATCAGTGAAAAGATTACCAAAAAAGTTTTTCACTGTGATACCTAATTTAGGTAAAACATTTAACAAGTTTATTCCAGCAGATCCAGCGCTCTTCCACAAATTGTTTAAACTGTGATTGAATTTTCTAGATGTATCGTATTTATAGTTTTCAACTCTTCTAAAAAGTCTGTTCTTGTCTTTAATTTTCTCCTCTTTATAATTTATAATATTTGATTTTAATCTTGTTACAGGTTTAACAAAGTTTTCTTTAAAAAAACTTGTTTTAAACTCTTTCGGTATAATAATCTTATTTTTTTTTAAAATTAGTTCTATTTGACCAGTTGTTAAATTTTTTCTATTTTTAGTATAGTCTTGTATCTCTTTTACACTATAAATGTAAGCTAACTCTAATAACTTGTCTCTATAACTTAATTTTTTTTTCATAGTTTAATTTGCTTCTACAGAGTTTACCTCTTTAACATAGTGTTTCAAAAGATTTTGAACTCCTTGTTTCAAAGTCATAAGGGAACTTGGGCAACCAGAACAACTTCCTTGTAATTCGACTTTCACAACTCCATTTTCAAAAGATTTAAATTTTATATCACCGCCATCTCTAGCTACTGCTGGCCTAATTTTAGTATCCAAAACATCAATTATTTTTTTAACAGTTTCATCTTCATCTTTGTTAGTATTAGATTTGATATTTTCTTTTAAAATCGGCTCATTATTTTTTTCAAAATAGTGATTTAAATGAGAAATAACCATGGGTTTTAATTCATTCCATGTAACATCGTCAGTTTTTTTAACTGACAAAAAATTCTTAGATAAAAGAACTAACTCAACACCTTTAAACTCTAAAAGTTCTTTAACAAATTTATTTTTTAAATCTTTAGACTTCTCTCTTTGAAACTCTTCAGTTCCAATAGCTGAAATAACTTTCTCCGAAAGAAATTTAAGTGAATTAGGATTTGGCGTGGATTCTGTTTGTATCATGGGAAATTTATATTATATCAGTCCCACTTTTTCACGTATATTTTTAAGGTTTTCCTCAGCAATAATATTGGCTTTTTCTTTGCCTTTTTTCAAAATTTGCATCAAATATGCTTTATCATCTAAAAGTTTTTTAATTTCTTTACCTACTGGCACTATCTCGCTAATTAAAACATCTGACAAATTTGTTTTTAAAAATGAATACTCCTTGCCAGCTACTTCGTTAAGTGCTGTCTCTAAACTTTTTTTAGTCATTTCAGCATAAATATTTATTAAATTTAAAGCCTCTGGTTTTTTTTGTAAATTACTCAAGCTTTCAGGAATAAGTCCAGAGTCAGATTTAGCTTTTTTAATCTTTTTTAATATTTCATCTGCATTGTCTTTTAAATTAATTCTTGAAAAATCTGATTCTTCAGACTTGCTCATTTTTTTTGTTCCATCTCTTAAGCTCATTACTCTTGATATATTTTTAGGTATTAATGGATCAGGGATCGGAAAAAATTCTTTACAATTAAAATCGTTGTTGAATTTTTGAGCAATATCTCGTGATAGCTCTAAATGTTGTTTTTGATCTGCTCCAACCGGAACATGAGTTGCTTTATAAAGTAAAATATCAGCTGCCATCAGATTAGGATAAATATATAATCCAACACTTGCTTTTTCTTTGTCTGATCCAGCTTTGTCTTTAAATTGTGTCATTCGATTTAACCAACCAATTCTTGAAACACAATTTAAAATCCACGCTAATTCAGTGTGTCCTGGGACTGATGATTGATTAAATATTATACTTTTACTTGGATCTAAACCAGTGGCTATAAAACTAGCAACTGTTTCTAAGACATTGTTTTGTAATTCATCAGGCTTTTGAAAGGTTGTAATTGCATGTAAATCTACGACACAGTAAATACATTCCATTTCTTTTTGAAGTGAAACAAAATTTTTTAGAGCTCCAAGGTAATTGCCTAAATGTAAATTACCAGTTGGTTGTACTCCAGAAAATACTAATTTTTTTTTACTCATTTAGTTTGTTTTATAGGTTTTTATTTTTAATAATCCAAATAAATAACAAGATAACAAATAAACAGTTCCAGCGAAACCTACTATAATTAATAAATAAACTGACTTTAATGAGTATGTATATTCGAGGTAACTTGAATAATTATTCAGAATGTAAAAAAGCAATAAGGCCATAATTGAAGATGAGAAGAGAATTTTTAAAGTGCTATTAAACAATTTTTTTTGCAAAAATAAATAATCATTTTTTATTAATAAATATAGAAATATCAGTACGCCAATCCAAGTTGAAATAGAGGTTGCAATGGGAATAATTAAAAATCCTATTTTATTAAAAAAACTAACGCTTATAATTACATTTAAAAGAACAATAAATGAAGAAATATAAAATGGTGTTATAGTGTTGTCTCTTGCAAAGAAAAAATTAGCTAAAATTTTAACTAGAGCAAATGCAATAACTCCATAACCAAAAAACATCAAAGCATCTGAGGTCATTTCAACATCTTTACTTGTAAAAGATCCATATCCAAAAAGTCCATTAACTATTTCTTTTGACGCAATAATTAATCCTAGACTGGCAGGAACTGACAATAATAAAGATAATTGTAAAGACTTGTTCTGTATGTTTGCAATTTTAGAATAATTTTTTGATTGAAATGCTTTTGAAAGCACAGGTAATGAAACAGTTCCTACAGCTATACCTGCGATAGCTAAGTTGATTTGATATACTCTATCAGCATAGTATAAATAAGAAACTGCTCCAGACTGAAACGAAGCAATAATTGTGCCTACTAAAATATTTATTTGTGTAACGCCAGATGAGAAAATACTTGGTAACAGTTTTTTAAAAAAAAACTTTACTTTGCTAGTAATTTTTAAACTTAATCTTATATTTGGTTTATAGAAATTAAAGGTGAAAAAAATTAAGAATATCAACTGTAAAATTCCAGCAAGGGTGACACCGAAGGAGAGATATTTAGCAATATTTAAGCTCTGAAAATATGAAATTAAAATACTAATTATTAAGATTACATTTAAAATTATTGGTGCTGCTGCAGCAGCAGCAAATTTGTTATTAGAATTTAAAATGCCTGAAAAAAATGAGGATAAGCTTACAAAAAATAAAAAGGGGAAAGTAATTCTAGTAAACTCTACCGCAAGATTGAACTTTATACTATCATCTATAAATCCCGGAGCGATTAAATAAACCAAATAGGGAGTAAATATTTCCACGAGTGTGACTACAAACAGTAAAAATAATAAAAGGAGACTTAAAACATCATCAGCAAATTTTTTTCCTTCTTTCTGGCTTTTTAGTTGAGCTGAGGTATAACTTGGTATGAATGCAGCATTGAAAGTGCCTTCAGCAAAAAGTCGTCTAAAAGTATTAGGTAATCTAAAGGCAACAAAAAAGGCATCAGCAAAAACTGAAGCCCCTAAAAATATTGCAATTAATATGTCTCTTAAGTAGCCTAAAATCCTACTAATTATTGTAAAAAAACTAAATATAGATGCTGAGGATAGTAAGTTCATAAAGATCTAAATTAAGCCATAAATTTATAGTGAATTAAATTTCTTTATATTACATACTCATAAAATAAAATGCCAAAGAAAACAGAAATAGATCATTATTCGGACAAAGAAGCCCTTGATTTTCATTTAAATGGAAAGTCAGGCAAAATTGAGATCAATTCCAGCAAGCCTCTTACGACAAAAAGAGATCTTTCCTTAGCATATTCTCCCGGTGTGGCTGCTCCTGTAAAGGAAATAGCAAAAAATCCTGATCTTGCTTATGATTATACAAGTAAGGGTAACTTGGTAGCAGTAATTAGCAATGGATCTGCCATTTTAGGTCTTGGTAATCTTGGGGCTTTAGCTTCAAAGCCTGTTATGGAGGGTAAATCAGTTTTATTCAAAAGATTTGCAGATATAGACTCTATTGATATCGAGATTAATAATAACGATCCTGAGTCAATCATAGAAACAATAAAAAATATTGGAGGTACTTTTGGGGGAATTAATCTAGAAGATATAGCAGCTCCAGATTGTTTTGTAATAGAACAAAAACTTAAAGAGCTTTTAGATATTCCAATATTTCATGATGACCAACATGGTACCGCAATTATAACGACTGCAGCACTTATTAATGCTTTGGATATTTCTAATAAAAAAATCGAGAAGGTCAAGATTGTTGTTAATGGTGCCGGTGCGTCTGCGCAAGCTTGTGCAAATTTGTTTAAAAGTTCAGGTGTAAAAAATGAGAATATTATAATGTGTGATAGTAAGGGAGTAATTTATAAAGGTCGAAAAAATATTGACCAGTTTAAATCAGCTTTTGCAATCGATACTAAACTAAGAACTTTAGATGAAGCGATTAAAAATGCAGATGTTTTCTTAGGTTTATCTGCAAAAGATGTTGTTTCCAAGGAAATGATAAAATCAATGGCTGCAAATCCAATTATTTTTGCTTGCGCAAATCCTGATCCAGAAATAAAACCAGAGCTAATTAAAGAAGTCAGGTCTGATGCAATTATTGCAACTGGAAGATCTGATTATCCCAACCAAGTAAATAACCTTATTGGATTTCCATATATTTTCAGAGGTGCTCTCGATGTTCGAGCTAAAGAAATAAATGAGTCCATGAAAGTAGCTGCGGCAAAAGCAATTGCACTTTTAGCTAGAGAAAACGTACCAGATGAAGTAGTTTCAGCTTATGGCGGGGATCGGCCAAGGTATGGAAAAGATTATATCATCCCCTCAACTTTTGACCCTAGATTAATAAGTGTGATTCCTTCGGCAGTTGCTGAAGCAGCTATGAAAAGTGGCGTTGCAAGAAAAAATATCACCGATCTGGAAATATATAGAGATCAACTTACCAATCGTTTAGATCCGACTATGTCTTTAATGCAAGGTATAAATGCAAAAGTGAGAAAAAATCCAAAACGAGTAATATTTGCTGAAGGTGAAGATGAAAATATGCTCAAAGCAGCTATAGAGTTTGGCAGAAACAAATTAGGCACTCCAATTTTAATTGGGGCTGAGAAAAGAATTAAAGAACAATTAAAAAATATTGGATTAGATGAAAATTATAAAATTGATATTGTGAATTCTACAGATAAAGAGAAAAGAGAAAAATACGTAAAACATCTTTATAAAAAACTTCAAAGAGAAGGACAATTAGAAAGGGATGTAGATCGCTTAGTTCGAAATGAACGTATTGCTTGGGGTGCATCGATGATTGCTTGTAAAGATGCAGATGCAATGGTGACGGGAAATATAAGGCATTACGCTGCCTCAATTGAAAAACTAAAAAAAGTTACTGAACCAAGACCTGGAGAAGAAATTTTTGGCATGACTATGATTACCTTAAAAGGAAAAACAATTTTAGTAGCCGACACAAATGTTCAGGACTTTCCCTCTCCAGAAAGACTTGTAAAAGTTTCCAAATCTTGTGTACGAGTAGCCCGTTTATTTGGGTTCGATCCTAAGGTAGCTTTCTTATCTCATTCAACTTTTGGCAAACCCATTTCAAAAAATACTAAACATGTAAGAGATGCAATAGATTTATTGAAAAAACAAAATGTAGATTTTGATTTTGATGGCGAAATGCAGCCAGATGTTGCTTTGAACCCAATTTATAAAGATATATATCCCTTTTCAAAAATAGTTGGTAATGCAAATATTCTAATTATGCCTGCTTTACATAGCGCAGCTATTTCTACAAAATTAATGAAGGTTTTCGGAGGTGGAAAGTTAATTGGTCCTTTATTAATTGGATTAGGCTCACCTATTGAGGTCGCACCTTTAAGAGCAAGTACTTCAGAAATTTTAAACCTAGCTTCTATTGCCGCATACTCCTCTGATGTTATAGATTACTCTAATTAAAGTTTATTACGGCTTAATTCTGAGGCTAAATATATTGAGGGAAAAATTTCGTTAACGTCATAGATTTGATTTGCTTCGTTAATAACTTCGTCTTTTTCCTCTGTATCCATAGCAATTCCAAAAATATAAATATTTTTGTTAATTGTTTCTAAAGTATAATTTCTCGCTTTTGTTTTTTTGTTAAATATCAAGGCTGATCTTAGTTGACTCGTAATTAAGATATCCTTTGCAGTGCTTTTAAAGTTACTTTGCCCTTTAATTATAATAGCATTTTTGACCGAGCGAACACCTTTGGTTTCCCAGGCCATTTTTGTAATTTTAATTTTCTCCTCTGGTTCATTAACTTTCCCAGATAAAAAGATTCTCCCATCAATTACTTTTGATTGGATAGAAAGAAAATACTTTTTATCTTTTAATGCTAATCTTGCTGATAGATTTTTTTGCATAATTGTATCATCTATTTGCATCCCTATAGTTCTAGGGTCAAAGGTAATATCTACGCCAGTACCAAATCGACCTATTGAGGTACAAGAAAATAAAAATAAAATTATTAAAATACTAATTATTTTTTTCATTTTTAATTTTTAAGCAAAGTTGATAAATTTTTTTTTTATTAATTTTTTCAGATTGATAAATTAAATCAACTGTGTCTTTTAAACTATATTTTTTTAAATATTTCCTAGCTTGTATTGATATTTTTTTATCATCAAATTCCTTAATCTTATTATTAATCTCCGATATTACAACCGTGAGTTCTCCTTTAAATGAATTTTTAAACAATTTAAGATTTTTAATCTCTTCTCTAAAAAAAGTCTCATGAATTTTTGTTATTTCTCTACCTATCATTATTTTTCTGTCCGGAAAATAATTTTTTAAGCTCTTGATATAAAAATTAACTTTTTTGGCTGAGATGAAGATAACAATAGAAAAAGAAATGTTGGATAAATCTTTTAAAACTTTGTTAAGCTCATTTTCTGTTTTTGGTAGAAAACCATAAAATAAAAATTGATCACTAAAACCAGATACGCACATCGCTGAAGTAATGGATGAGGCTCCAGGTATAGGAACAATATTAATCTTATTTTTTATACATTCATTTACTAATAATCTTCCTGGATCTGATAGCAAAGGTGTTCCAGCATCTGAAATTAAAGACAAAATTTTGCCCTGATTAATATGTTTTATAACCTCTATAGTCTGTTTTTTTTCATTAAATTTATGACACGAAATTAATTTTTTTTTAATTTTTAAATGATTAAGTAGCTTTATGGAATGCCGAGTATCTTCACAAATTATAATATCAGAATTTTTTAATACCTCAATCGCTCTCAATGTTATATCATCTAAATTTCCAATAGGTGTTGAAACAATGTATAAACTGTTTAATTGATGTTTCATGATATGAAAAAAAAAATTGTAATTTTTTTATCTTATATAATTTTATTTTTTAATTCTAATCTTTCAAGTGATGAAAATAATAAAAAACTTAAAATCGGATTATTGGCCCCGTTAACAGGAGAATACGCGGATTTGGGGAAATCTTTACTTTATTCATTACAATTAGCTTTAGATGAAATTAACGATAACGATGTTTTTATAATTCCTAGGGATACTGGTTTCAGAAATAAAACAAAACTTAATTTGGCTATCGAAGAAATTAGAGATGAGGGAGTAAATATAATTATTGGACCCTTGAGCAATGAGGAATTTGTGGAAGTCAAAAAATATAATGATCTTATTTTTATCTCACCTTCAAATATTTCACCAGAATTTACGAATAACATTATAAGTGTTGGAGTAAGTTTAGAGTCTCAATTATTATCTTTAAAAAATTTCATAAAGAAACAAAATAAGAAAAAAACTGTAATAATGTTTCCTGAAAATGAATACACAAAGTTCATTGAGCAAAAACTAGATAAATTAGGTTTAAATGATTTTAAAATTTTTAAATATAACCCTGATCCGCAAGTTCTAACTGGGGAAATAGAAACTTTAACAAATTACTCACAGCGAAAAAAAAATTTAGAGCTAAGAAAAAAAATATTTCAGGATAAAGAAGATGAACAATCAATCAAAGAACTGGACAAACTTGAACAGCTTTATACTTTAGGAAATGTTAACTTTGACTCTGTTATAATAATTGATTTTGGAAATAATCTTAAAAGTGTTTTAACATCTTTAGTATACACAGATGTTAATCAACAAAATGTACTAATTACTTCCGTTAATCAATGGTTTGATGAGAGTATTTTTTATGAAAATACAATTAAAACTCTTTACTACCCCTCAATAGACTATAAAGAGTTCAAAAAGTATAATAAAAAATATTTTAAAAAATTTGCTTCTTATCCAAATGAAATAACAATTTTGACTTACGATGCATTGGGATTGATTTATTATGCTTGGAAAAAAGGTGGTAAAATAAATTCTACTAACGATTTTTTATTCAAGAATAAAATTAAAGGAAAGATAGGAACTTTTAGCTTTAAAGATAGAAAAGTGACTCAAGATTTAGACATATATAAAGTTGAAAATAAAAAATTTATAAAGTTTTAATTTTTCTTTTGAGCTTCCTAAAAGCTTGATATCTATGATCCATTCTCATCTTCTTAAGTTTTGAAAATTGACCAAAAGTTTTTTCATATTTATTTGGTATAAAAATCGGATCGTAACCAAATCCTTTTTTTCCACGAATACTTCTAGCAATAGATCCTTTAATTTTACCAGTTACATTGATAGGTTTTTTTTGGGGATACTTGAAAGATAAACTACAAATAAAAACTGCTGACCTATCTTTTTTATGTTTCATTTTTTTTAAAATAAAGATCATTGCCTTTGAAAAACTTCCATGCCTTTTAGCAAGTCTTGCTGAATAGACTCCAGGCTTATTTTTAAGAGAACTGATGCATAAACCTGAGTCATCTGAGATTACTGGAAAATCTACAAATTTTGAAAAAAAATTAACTTTTAATTTAGAGTTTCCGCTAAATGATTTACTTGTTTCTTTTGGACTAGGAATTTTAAGAGAGACTGGTGAAACTTTTTTATATTTTTTTGATAATAAATAGGCAATTTCTCTAAATTTTCCTTTATTATGAGTACCAATTAATATTTTTTTCATTTGTATCTAGTAATTTAATAATTATTTACTATATAGCAATCAAATGGCTGAAAATAATGAAAAAAATATAGAGAAAAGTAAAGATCAAGAAAAAGATGTTTCAGATAATAAAGTTAAAGAGCTAACTGTAGAGCAAAAATTAAAAGAAACTGAAGACAAACTTCTGAGATCTTTAGCTGAAATTGAGAATCAAAGAAGAAGGTTTGAAAAAGAAATTAAAGATGCTTTTGAGTTTGGATCTTTTAATTTTGCAAAAGAAAGTTTAGCAATATTGGATAACTTACAAAGAGCTAAAATTGCTATTAAAAATGATGAGGTTCTAAAATCCAATAAAGATTTAAACAAATTTTTAGATAATATTTCTATAATCGAAAAAGATTTAATTTCTATTTTTGAAAAAAACAGAATTACAAAAATAGAAGCCAAAGGTAAAAAATTTGACCCTAATTTACACCAGGCAATGACAGAAGTTGAAGATGATCAATCAGAAGTTGGTACTGTTATCCAAGAGATACAAAATGGCTATATGTTGGGTGACAGACTATTAAGGCCAGCATTAGTGGCTGTGGCAAAGAAGAAAAAACCAAAAAATGAGGAAAAAAAAGAGGAAAAATAGCCTTGTAGAACTCAAAAAAACACCCATATAAATCTCCACGAGGTAAAAAATAATGAGCAAAGTAATTGGAATAGATTTAGGAACAACAAATTCATGCGTAGCCATTATGGATGGTTCGCAAGCTAAAGTTCTTGAGAATGTAGAAGGTGCTAGAACAACACCTTCTGTAGTAGCCTTTTTGGAAAACGAGGAAAAATTAGTAGGTCAACCAGCAAAAAGACAAGCCGTAACTAATGCAGGAGATACAATATTTGCAGTGAAAAGACTGATTGGAAGAAAATTTGATGGTCCTTCAGTTCAAAAAGATATTTCCAAAGTCCCATATAAAATTGTCAAATCAGAGAATGGTGATGCATGGGTAGAAGGCAAAGGAAAAAAATACTCTCCTGCTCAAATTTCTGCTTTTGTCTTACAAAAAATGAAAGAAACTGCTGAGAAATACTTAGGTCAGACAGTTACTAAAGCTGTGATCACTGTGCCAGCTTATTTTAACGATTCACAAAGACAAGCAACAAAAGATGCTGGAAAAATTGCTGGTCTCGAAGTTTTAAGAATTATAAATGAACCAACTGCAGCTTCGTTAGCTTACGGACTCGATAAAAAAGGTGGTAAAAAAATCGCCGTTTATGATCTTGGTGGAGGTACTTTCGATATTTCAATTTTAGAAATCGGTGACGGAGTATTTGAAGTTAAATCAACAAATGGAGACACATTTTTAGGTGGTGAAGATTTTGATGATGCTATAGTTGAATATCTAGCATCTGAATTTAAGAAAGATAATGGTATAGATCTTAAAACAGATAAGCTAGCCTTACAAAGGTTAAAAGAGGCTGCAGAAAAAGCAAAGATTGAACTCTCTTCTGCTGCTCAAACAGAAATTAATTTACCATTCATTACTGCAGATAAAACTGGACCAAAACATTTAAATTTAAAATTTACTAGGGCAAAACTTGAAGCATTAGTTCAAAACCTGGTTGATAGAACATTAGAACCTTGTAAAACAGCTTTGAAAGACTCAGGTTTTTCAGCTGCAGAAATTAATGAGGTTGTGCTTGTAGGTGGAATGACAAGAATGCCAAAAATAATTGAGACAGTTAAAAATTTCTTTGGAAAAGAGCCAAATAAAAGTGTTAACCCTGATGAAGTCGTTGCCATGGGAGCAGCAATTCAAGGTGGGGTGCTGCAAGGTGATGTTAAGGACGTACTTCTTTTAGACGTTACACCTCTCTCTCTAGGTATTGAGACACTTGGTGGAGTATCAACAAAATTAATTGAAAAAAATACGACAATTCCAACTAAAAAAAGCCAGGTATTTTCAACTGCAGAAGATAACCAGCCTGCAGTTTCTATAAGAGTTTTACAAGGCGAAAGAGAGATGGCTGCAGATAATAAAATACTCGGAAATTTTGAATTGGTTGGTATTCCACCAGCTCCAAGAGGAACTCCTCAAATTGAAGTAACTTTTGACATTGATGCTAACGGAATAGTAAGTGTTTCAGCCAAAGATAAAGGAACCGGTAAAGAACAAAAAATTCAAATTCAAGCTTCGGGTGGGCTTTCAGATGAAGAAATTCAGAAAATGGTTAAAGACGCTGAGGCAAATAAAGAAGCTGACAAAAAGAAAAGAGAGACGGTGGATGCAAGAAATCAAGCTGATAGTTTGGTTTTTTCAACAGAAAAAAGTTTGAAAGAGCATGGAGATAAAGTTTCAGCTGAAGAAAAAAAAGCTATTGAAAACGGTATTGCAGATCTTAAAAAATCCCTAGAAGGAACTGATATAGAGGACATAAAGAAAAAAACTCAAAGCCTAATTCAAGTTTCAATGAAATTAGGAGAAGCAGTTTATAAAAGCCAACAAAAACCTGATGATAAAGATAAAGGTGGCGGTGATCCAAAAGATGCGAAGCCAAGTGAAAAAGATAATGTTGTAGATGCAGATTTTGAAGACGTAAAAGAAGACAAAGAAAAAAGCGCCTAAGATAAAAAATAAGGAGACGTCCTGTGGCTAAAAGAGATTGTTATGATGTCTTAGGTATCCCAAGAGGGGCTTCAAAAGACGATATAAAAAAAGCATACAGAAAACTTGCACTAAAATATCATCCAGACAAAAATAAGGGAGATAAAGCTTCGGAAGAAAAATTCAAAGAAGCAAGTGAAGCTTATCACATTCTATCAGACGATAAGAGAAAAGCTAACTACGATCAATTTGGTCATGCAGCTTTTGAGGGTGGTGGTGGAGGTGGTTTCCAAGGCTTCGGAGGTTTTGACAGTTCCTCATTTTCCGATATTTTTGAAGATTTTTTTAGTGACTTCGGTGGAGGCTCATCAAGAAGGACTAGCAATAGAGGAAATGATTTAAGGTACGATGTCAGCATAAGCTTGGAGGACGCTTACGAAGGAACTGAAAAAAATGTTAGATATACTACTTACAAATCTTGCAAATCTTGTTCGGGTAGTGGGGCTGCAAAAGGCTCTAAACCAATTAGATGTGATTATTGTTCAGGCAGAGGAAAAGTGAGAACTAATCAAGGATTCTTTACAGTTCAACAAACTTGTCCTCAATGTAGTGGTTACGGTGAAATGATTGGAACGCCTTGTAATAATTGTAGTGGTAATGGGAAAACTCAAGCAAACGAAAACGTAACTGTTAAAATTCCAAAGGGTGTTGATGATGGAACAAGAATTAGATTATCAGGCAAAGGTGAGGCTGGCTCAAAAGGAGGTTCAAGTGGAGATTTATATTTATTTATATCTATAGATAATCACAGTATCTTCAAAAGATCTGATGAAAATTTATACTATGAATTACCAATTTCCTTTTCTGATGCTGCTCTAGGTACTTCGGTAGAAGTACCATCAATAGATGGAGGAAAATCCAAAATAAAAATACCTGCTGGAACTCAACATGGAAAACAATTCAGATTAAAAGGTAAAGGTATGCCAATTCTAAGAAGAAGCCTATTTGGCGATCTTTATATAAGAGTAGTAACTCAAGTCCCGAGCTCCTTATCGAAAAGACAAAAAGAAATTTTAGAGGAATTCAGCCAGATTGAATCAAATAAACCAGATCCTGTGATAAAAAGTTTTTTTGAAAAAGCTAAAAAATTTTGGAGAAAAACTTAATTTAAATGGAAACTGATCAAATAATATCTGCAATATTTCTTATTGCGGTCCTAGCTTTAATCTTACCTGGTTTTTTATCCACTAATAATAAGTTAAAGCAATTTATAAGTAATTTATCTATCTGGACTATAATTGTACTAGTGATTATTGTAATGATTTATTTGATTAGATAATGAAAAAAATTAATTTAGCTATCTCAGGATGTATGGGTAGAATGGGGCAACAACTCATAGCATCAGCAAAAAAAAATAAATTATTTAAAATCGTTTCTTTGACGGAGAACAAAAAAATTAGCAAAAAAATTTCAGGAATTAGGCCTCAATTAAATTCAAGCAATGCCTTTAAAAAAGCAAACATTATAATAGATTTTACTATTCCAAAGAGCACTTTAGAAATTCTTAAAATAGCTGCAAAACAAAAAAAGAGAGTTGTAATTGGAACAACTGGGTTCACAAAAAAAGAAGAAAACCTCATTAAAAAGTTTTCAAGAAGCATACCTATTTTAAAAGCTGGTAATATGAGTCTTGGTGTAAACTTATTGATGTATTTAACAGAAATTGCATCTAAATCCCTAGGCAATGGTTTCTTAAGTAAAATTTATGAAGTACACCATAAATATAAAAAAGATTATCCATCTGGTACAGCACTGATGCTAGGAAAAGGCATTGCAACTGGTAAAAAAAGAAATTTTTACAATATGATTGGAAAAAAATATCTTAATAAAAAATCATTTCCATATGGAAAAAAAATTAATTTTAATTCGATTAGGAAAGGTAAAATAATTGGTGAACATGAGGTAACTTTTTCTAGCGGAAAAGAAATAGTAACCTTAAACCACGAGTCTTTCGATAGAGCTTTATATTCTGAAGGGGCTTTAGCTGCTGCAAAGTGGTTAATAAGCAAAAAGCCAGGGCTCTACTCGATGAGAAATCTTTTGAATTTTAAATAGGTTCTTATTTGTGCAGACTAGATACTTATTATTGGTTTTTATTCTTCTAATGTCCTGCGCAACACCTGAGGTTGTTGTTGTGAAAGACCCTTTAGACGAAAAAAAAAATTGTTTTGAACTAGAAAATTCAGTTGCCGAAACTCAAAAATTTAAAAGAGATGCTTTGTTTGAAAAGGAAAATACTGGGGGAAATATGGCGAGGATGATCCTTTTTTGGCCTGCGATGGCTACGACTTTTCATAATGCAGATAAAGCTATAAAAGCTGCAAATGATAGAACATTTCATTTATTAAAAATTATGAAAGATAAGAACTGCAAAAATGTTGATTTAGTTAGTTCAGAAATTTTAAAAAATTCAACACAGACTGTGGCTGGCCAATTAAGTATTTTAAGAGAAATGTATAAATCAGGTGATTTAACAAAAGAGGAATTTAAAAAAGCAAAAAAAAAAGTGCTGGAAAGTGAATAATCAAAAGAAATCTAAAATTATTTTAAGACTATTAGATAAGACTTATCCTAAAGTTCCTATACCTCTTAATTATAGAAACACTTTCACACTTTTAATTTCTGTATTGCTTTCTGCACAATGTACTGATGTAAATGTAAATAATGTTACAAAAGGTATCTACCCAAAATATAACAAACCTATTCATTTTGTAAAACTTGGCAGAAAAAAAATTGAACGTTTGATTAAAAAAATTGGAATATTTAGAGTTAAAGCTAAAAGTATTTTTTACTTATCAAAAACTTTGGTTGAAAAATATAAAGGCAAAGTTCCAAAAACATACGAAGAGTTAGAACAACTTCCTGGTGTCGGTCACAAGACTGCAAGCGTTGTTATGTCTCAAGGTTTTGGCTTTCCTGCATTTCCAGTCGATACACATATTCATAGATTAGCTCAGAGATGGGGATTAACAAATGGAAAAAGTGTTGTTCAGACAGAAGAGGACTTAAAGAAAATTTTTCCTAAAAAATCCTGGAACAAGCTTCATTTGCAAATAATTTGGTATGGAAGAGAATATTGTAAGGCCCGAGATTGTTATGGAATAACTTGTAAAATTTGTAAAAGCTGTTATCCAAATAGAACAAAACCTATTAAAACAAAAAAAGCTTAAATGAAAATCTTAGGGATTGGTAATGCAATTGTAGATGTAATTTGTAAAGTTGATGACAAATTTATTTCTCAAAATAACCTAACAAAAAGTACAATGAAGCTAGTAGATGAGGCTGAATTTAAAAAAATATTATCTACTCTTAAAATAGAGGAAACTGTCTCAGGTGGATCAGTTGCAAACTCAATAGTAGGTCTTTCACAACTTGGAAATAAAGTGGGTTTTATAGGTAAAATAAGTGATGATGATTTAGGCAATAAATATGAAGAGGGTTTGAAGAAAGAAAATGTGCAATACTTCTATTCTAAGAAAAAAGAATCCACTCCAACTGGAACTTGCTTGATACTAATAACACCCGACTCTGAAAGAACCATGGTAACTTTTTTAGGTATAGCGGGAAGAATTAGCGAGAATGACATTAATGAGGATGCTGTAAAGAATAGCGAAATCTTATTTTTAGAGGGATATCTTTGGGACGAAGGAGAGCCTAGAAAAGCTTTTGAAAAAGCAATAAATAATTCAAACAAAGTTGCTATGTCATTATCAGACTTATTTTGTGTAGAAAGACACAAGCCAAGTTTCTTAGAATTGGTAAAAAATAAATTAGATATTACATTTGCAAACGAGCAAGAAATTATGTCACTTATTAATGTAAAAAAATTTGATGATGTAATTAATTTTGCTAAAAAAATTAATAAATTAGTAGTTATTACTCGAGGTGATAAGGGTGCAGTAGCAATTAAAAAAGATGAAGTTGTGGAGTGTTCTGCAAAAAAAAATCTTCAAATAAAGGATTTAACAGGTGCTGGAGATTTATTTGCAGGTGGTTTTTTACACGGCTTAATAAACAATAAATCTACTAAAGAAAGTTTAGAAGTTGGAACAGAAATGTCATCGAAAGTAATTCAAATAATAGGAGCTCGACTTAATTGATCAAATATATAACAATATTCTTTTACCTATTTGTTCTTAATGTTTCAGCTGAAGAATATTTTAAATTCAATAGTGCTGATAAAAAATTTCCAAACCATTCAGAAGTTATAGTGGAAATTTCTTTTCCAAAGAAAATCACAGGAAAATTACCCTTAATTATAACTCAACATGGCAGTACGAGGGATGGGAAAAAAATTCAAGACGGAGCAACCGATGAGTATTCAAAAAGAATTATAAAAGAAGGCACTAAACAAGGGTTTGCAGTTGCGGCTTTAGATGCATTTTATAAAAAACCTATTACATCAACTGAAAAAACGCGTTTTCCAGATGCATTAAATTACGCAAATGAATTAAGAAAAATTTTAATTAAAGATGAAAGGTTTGATAAAGAAAATTTTTTTTACACAGGTTTTAGTTACGGTGCTCAACAGGTACTTAAAACTATTGGTGCTCCTTACAATAATAAAAATCCAAATGCTTGGAAAGCTATAGCTTCGGCTGAACCAGGATGTAATTTATTTCATAAACCAATTAAACTGAGTTTTCCAGTTTTAATTATAAAAGGAGAAGAAAGTCATTATTACATTGAACCATGTAAAATTCTTGAAAAAGAATTATTAAAAGCAGGTAACAAAGTAAAACTCGTTAATATTCCAAAAGTTAATCACTTTTTTAGTACGAAAGGTAAAATTGTTAAAGGTGTTGCAGTTAATGGATGTCGGTATGATCCGATAATCAAAATGCCAGATGGTAAATCCTTTTTATATAGTGGAGCTGAAATATCAAGAAAAGAAGCTAGAAAAAGATGTTTTACTAACGAAGCAGGCAAAGGCAAAAATAGAAAAAAATTAAATGAAGCTGTTAATTTAACTATTACTTTTTTTAAAGATAATCTGAATTAGTTTTTTTTCTCTTAAAACTTCCTTTTCCTTTTTTTGGTTTAATAACTCTTTTACGATATTTTTTTGTAAATAAATCAATCGCATATTTATTTCTCTTTTTCAAAGATAATAGCCTTCCTTATTATTAAGTAAAAATTTTTCATCAAGAAATTTTTCACTAATTTTTTTCCTTAATCTATATATGTGAGTTTCAACAGTATGAGTATCTGACTCGGCAGAATATTGCCACACTAGAGTCAATATATCATCCTTTGAAACTGCTTTTTTTTTGCTCAACAATACCTCTAAAAGTTTAACTTCTTTTTCAGTTAAGATTATAGCTTTATTGTTTTTTATTAATTTTTTTTCATTTTTATCCAATATGTAATCTTTAATTGATATAGAAGAATTTTTAGCAAATTCATTTTTTGCAGCACTTACCTCTATCAAATTGTTTACTTCTTCAATAGTTGTAGGTAGTTTAAGAACGTAATCATAATCATTTGATAATTTGGGATTGTTATTAATTGCTAATATTTTTAAGCACTTATTTTTTTTTAATATATCTTTTAATCTATCATCGTGAGAGGTATCCTGATGGTAAATAATACCATGTAAATTGCCTTTAAAAGAGGAGGTTAATTTTTTTTGATCAGAAGAAATGTTAAACTTAAAATATGGTTCAAGTTCGTTTAATGTAGAAATAAAACTATCTGGACCAAAAATAAATATATTTAGTTTATGCATATATTAATTAAAAACAAATCACTAATTTACAATAACTATAAAGTAAAATGTGCTTTAGGTAAAAGAGGAATTGGTAATAAAAAAAAGGAGGGCGACCTAATAACCCCAAAAGGATGCTTTAAAATAAAAGGAATTCTTTATAGACGAGACAAGGTTAAAAATTTAAGAACAAAAATTAGAAAAAAAGAAATCAATAAAAAAATGGGTTGGTGTGATGACCCAAAATCAAAAAAATATAATCAATTAATTAAGCTCCCATCTAAATTTAATTTTGAAAAACTTTATAGAAATGACGGAATTTATGATATTTTATTTATTTTGAACTTTAATACTAATCCTGTAATAAAAAATAAAGGTAGTGCAATTTTTATACACATTGCAAAAAGAAATTATCCTCCTACTAAAGGTTGTATAGCTATAAAAAAAAATGACATCAAAAGATTAGCTAGTAAAATTAATAAAAAGACTCTAGTAAAAATTCTTTAAGATCTTGATCCAAAAATGGAACTTCCAATTCTTACAAAGGTAGCACCATGTTTTATAGCTTCTAAATAATCTGCAGACATTCCCATACTAAGTTCATTTAATGCTAATGAATTATTTATTTCTTCGGTAGATTTAAAATATTTTGTTGTTTGCTTATCATTAGGCGGGATTATCATCAAACCAACTACTTTGAGATTAATTTCTTGAGTACAATAAGTATAAAAAGAGTCTAGCTCACTAACGCTAATACCAGATTTTTGAAGCTCGTTTCCAATATTTACTTGAATAAAATATTGTAGAGTTTTATTTATATTTTTTTGACTTTTCGAAAGAATGTCAGCAAGTTTTTGATTGTCTAATGAGTGTATATAATCAAAGATTTCAACTGCATTTTTAGCCTTATTGCTCTGAAGCTTTCCTACCATATGTAATTTTAAATTCTGATTAAGATTTTTTATTTCTTTCCATTTAGCGAAAGCTTCTTGAACTTTATTCTCACCAAAATGGTCATGTCCATAATCAATCAAGGGCTTAATGTGATCCAAATTAAAAGTTTTACTGATTGCAACTACCTTAACTTTCTTTTTTGGCTTGATTTCATCTATATTGGCTTTTATCTTTTTAAATCTTTCAATTATGATGCTCATATGTTTATTTCAAAAAAAAAATATTTTTTAATTATCGAAAATACCAAAGATATTAAATTAAGTAACATAAAAAATTCAGATAAAATCAATATAATCTATAGGAATAAAAATGTTAAAGATAATATCTCAGAATTATCTAAATTTAGAAAGATCTGTAAAATGAAAAAAATTAAGTTGTTTATTGCAAACGACATAAGTCTTTGTAAATTTCTTAAAGCTGATGGGATATATATCTCTGCTAGCAATTTTAGCTTAAATTTAAGAAGGTATAAAAATTTCAAATTTAAAATTATTGGATCTGCACACAATAGAAAAGAAATTTTGATTAAAAAGCACCAAGGTTGCTCTGAAATAATTTTTTCAAGGTTATTCAAAACATCTTATAAATTTAAAAAAGACTATTTAGGTATTATTAAATTTAATCTTTTAAACATATCTAATAGTAATAAATTGATCCCACTAGGAGGCATCCGTTTAGCAAACCTTAATAAAATTAAAATGTTAAATTGTGCTAGTTTTGTAATATTTTCAGAGGTAAAAAAAAAGCCGGCCATAATTGACCGGCTTTTTTAATTTTAAACAGCTAGTATTCTTAGAATGCTAGTGCTAAAGAGATGATAGATTTTGTTTCATCTCTGCTTGCTGTGTAGTCAGAATTGTCTGTATCAATTAATGATAGACCAAGTGTAGCACCACCAATATTGTATGCTGCCATAAGTGTCGTCTGACTTGATGTTACAGTAGTTTTTGTAGCAGTTGAAGCTGTTGCAGCCATAGTCGCGTGGGTTCTGTCAAAGTCTTCTTCAGAAAATGATACTGATAATTGATCATTTACTGCAAACTCTATACCGATACCATCAGACTGGTATTGCAAACCGTTTAATACAGTTGCTGTATCCGCTACGTTTGTTCTGTACTTATTAGTGTTCTTTGCTGGCTCTACATAACCTTTTGTATAACCAACTTTGAAGTTACCAAGTGCGTACTGAACGTAATAGTTACCACCGCTTTTTTCTTGTGATACGTTTGATGCTCTATTACCACCTACTTCGTAATAGTCAGCACCAACTTTCAAACCATCAAGTGGGCTAGCAGTTACTTTGTACTGAGTAGCATTTGTACCGTCTACATCTGCATCAGCTTGTGCTCCACCAGCTTTGTAACTGTTACTTTGACCATCTGCGGTATTAGGTGCATAACCTATAGATGCTTGAACACCGAAAGGTATTAATCCAGCCGGAGTTGTGTATGTTACGTGTGGGTCTGCAGATACGTCATAACCACGACCAATTTTAGTCATAGTATTTGCGTAGTCAGCACCAACTCCCATAGCACCAATTCCCCAACCTAATTCAGTAGATAATCCGCCTTCAGCGTCATATAAACCGATTGTACCTAAGTCACCCATTCCGATTACGATTGCTGTATCATCGTTTGAAGCAGCACCGCCATCAGCAGGATCTAACTCTGTGTGGTATTTCCATGTGAACCCGTTGTCCAACTCGCCTGAGGCTGTGAAGTTAAGTTCGTTTGAAATACCCATAGCTTTGCCGGTATCGTTACCACCATGTGACATGTAAGAAAACTTAGCTGAACCAGTTACTGATAGTTCACCAGCTTTTGCACTTACAGAAATCAATGAAGCAGAAACTAAAACGGCAATTGTTTTAAGTATATTTTTCATATTTTTCCTTATTGTTTGTTTGATTTAATAATTATTATTAAACGTAATACTTTTAGCAAAAAGCAGGTAATTTATGTTGTTTTTACCTAGACAGAGCTCACTTTCTTGACTTATGTGATAAAAATGCAACAATTTGCCAAAAGAGCCATGTTTTACAGCGGTATTTAAATAACTTTCACATAGCTAAATTGATATGTATTATCTAAATTTACTTACATTTATAAAAAAAAACATGAAATTTTCGAAGCTATTTTTAACAATCTTTCTCTTTATAAGCCTAGTAACTGTGAATTCGTGTGGCATGTACAAGAAAGTCGATCAAAGACAAATGCCTGATGGTGCTGATGCTAAAGCTAGAAAAAACATTGATGAAGGAAAAGGTGTAAGTCTTGGTGGCTTAATGAGTAAACGTGGCGGGGGTTTAACAAATTATGAATTTAGTACTTCAAATCCAATGTGGAGAGCTTCCTTAGAGATTTTGGATTTCCTACCTCTATCTACAGTGGACTATTCTGGCGGAATGATAATAACGGATTGGTACTCCGAAAGTAACTCAGATGAATCTATTAAAATTACGATTAGATTTTTATCAAATGAAGTTAGATCTGATAATTTAAAAATAATTGTTCATAAAAAAAAATGTGCGAGTGCAACAAGTTGCGTAGTAACTCAATTAGGAAATAATGAAATCAGTAATGAATTATTAACATCGATTGTAAAAACTGCAGCAAGGTTTGAAAGAGAAGATAAAAAAAAAAATAAAAAAAGATAATGGAAAGAGTAAATTTTCTAGCTATCGAAAAAAAATGGCAAAAAAAATTTTCTAAATTTAAGCTCTCAAAACCAAAAGGAAAAAAATTTTACTGCTTGGAAATGTTTCCGTATCCCTCTGGAAAAATACACATGGGCCATGTCAGAAATTATACAATCGGTGATGTTATTGCTCGTTATAAATATTTAAACGGTTTTAATGTTTTGCACCCAATGGGCTGGGATGCATTTGGACTTCCGGCAGAAAATGCTTCTAAACAAAATAATCTTCATCCAAAAGAATGGACTTACAAAAATATTGAAACAATGAAAAATCAACTAAAGTTGTTAGGTCTTTCAATCGATTGGGATTTAGAAATCGCAACATGTGATAAAGAATATTACAAGCACCAACAAGAAATTTTTATAGATTTTTACAATCAAGGGCTTGTTTCTAGGAAAGAAACTTATGTTAACTGGGATCCTGTCGAAAATACAGTTCTAGCAAATGAACAAGTTATAAATGGAAGAGGTTGGAGATCAAATGCGATAGTCCAAAGAAAAAAACTATCTCAATGGTTTTTTAACATTACTAAATTTTCTAATGAGCTATTAAATGATCTAGAAAAATTAGAAGGCTGGCCAGACAAAGTAAAATTAATGCAAAAAAACTGGATAGGAAAATCCTTCGGGTGTGAAATAAATTTTCAGTTAACTAATAGCCCAAATAAAATAAAAGTTTTTACTACAAGACCTGACACAATATATGGTGCGAGTTTTTTAGCTCTCTCTGTTGATCATCCTTTAAGCAAAGATTTTTTAAAAATTAATAATTTTCAAAAATTTAAAGATGAATGTAGTAAGACAGGGACGACTGAAGAGGCATTAGCTAATGCAGAAAAAATAGGATACAAAACAGAATTATTTGTTAATCATCCTTTTATAAGAAACAAAAAAATTCCTGTTTATTTTGCAAATTTTGTCTTGATGGATTACGGTAGTGGCGCAATATTTGGTTGCCCTGCACACGACCAAAGGGATTTCGATTTTGCAAAAAAATACAATTTAGATATTACTAGAGTTGTGAGCGATGAAACCTCAAAAGAAAAAGATAATAATCTTTTAGAGGCTTATGTTGGTGATGGAAAAATGATTAATTCTGAATTTTTAAATGGCCTTAGTGTTAAAGATGCAAAAGAAAAAATAATAAAAGAAATTGTAGCTAAACGTTTTGGAGAGAAAAAAACTCTTTTTAGACTTAAAGATTGGGGCATATCTAGACAGAGATATTGGGGATGTCCGATACCAATGATTTATCTAGAAGACGGTACTATTATCCCGGTTGATAAAAGTGAGCTACCAGTTGAATTGCCAGAG
This sequence comes from uncultured Pelagibacteraceae bacterium, assembly GCA_902632145.1. Lineage (GTDB taxonomy): Bacteria > Pseudomonadota > Alphaproteobacteria > Pelagibacterales > Pelagibacteraceae > Pelagilacustribacter. The sequence continues at coordinate 37,166 of CACPBH010000001.1, forward strand.
AATATAGATCTTAATTCCAAAGGAAATCCTTTAGATAGTCATCCTAATTGGAAACATACTAAGGATAAAAAGTCTGGAAAAAAAGCCATAAGAGAGACAGATACATTAGACACATTTGTAGACTCATCATGGTATTTTTTAAGATTTTGTTCTCCTAACCATAAACCATCTCCTTTTGATAAAGAAAAAGTAAAATATTGGATGCCAGTTGACCAATATATTGGAGGTATAGAACATGCCATACTTCATTTGCTTTATTCTAGATTTTTTACAAAAGGTATAAATAGATTAGACAAAGATATAAATTTGAATGAGCCTTTTAAAAATTTATTCACTCAAGGAATGGTGTGTCACGAAACTTATAAAGACAATAAAGGAAATTGGTTATATCCTAATGAGGTCTCAAAAGTTGAAGCTAATAAATTTATAAAAAAAATTGATAAAACAAAAGTAATTGTAGGTCCGTCAGAGTCTATGTCCAAATCTAAAAAAAATACAATAGATCCTGAAACAATGATTAATCAGTATGGAGCAGACGCAGTTAGATGGTTTATTTTATCAGATAGTCCCCCAGAAAAAGACGTACAATGGTCTGATACTGGAGTATTGTCTGCAAATAAATTTTTGCAAAAGATATGGAATTTAAATCATCAAATCTCAATAAGAAAAGATATAAAAAGAAATGAAAAATTAGACAAAGAATTTGAACTAAAGATAAATGGTCTAATTGTAAAAATTGATGAGTCAATAGAAAAATTTAGATTTAATGTATCAATTGCACATTTTTATGAAATGTATAGTTTCTTCAAAGATAATTTAAACTCCGAAATAAGTAACAAAATAATTAAAGAAAACTTTATAAAAATGATAAAATTAATGATTCCTTTCACACCTCACTTGTCTCATGAGTGTCTAGAATTTTTAAGTTGTTACGACTTCAATGACTGGCCAAGTATCGATAGAAAAAATATACTTGATGAGATCTCACTCGCAGTCCAAGTTAATGGGAAGACCAAGGATGTAATAAATATTAAAAAAGACATGGATGAAAAAAGTATCAACAAAATTATTTATCAATCTTCAAAAGCAAAAAAACATTTAGATCAGAAAAAAGTGGTCAGAACGATTTTTGTTAAAAATAAAATAATTAACTATATAGTAGCAAAATGAAAATTAAGTTAACTTTTTTAGTAAGTGTTATTTCAATTTTATTGATGGCAGGGTGTGGTTTTAAAGTTGTTAATCAATCAGGCCTTATAGATTTTAAAATAGAAAATATTTCAACCTCAGGAGATAACAGGGTTAGCTATATTATTAAAAATAAGCTGCTACCATATTCTAAGAGTAATGGAAAAAAATTAATTACTTTAGAGATAGATTTAAATAGAAAAAAAATGATTAAAGAAAAGAATATAAAGAATGAAACAACAAAGTTTGAGATTTCCATAAGCGCAGTCGTACAATATCGATCTGATGAGAAAGGGAGATTTGAAATTTCAAAGAAGGGTGACTACAATGTTGCTAGTCAATATTCTCAAACTCTGACTAATGAAAAAAAATTAGTCAAAACACTTTCCGAAAGCATTGCAGAAAATATAATTGAAGAATTGATTCTAAGAACTAATGATACATAAAAGTTACCTAGTAGAGCAGAAAATTGAAAAGATAGACAAAGGAATTACTTTATTTTATGGGGAAAATCTGGGTCTAATTGATGATTTCAAAGAATTAATAAGAAAATATAATAAAAAGAGTGAGATCATAAGATTTAATGAAGAAGAAATTATAAAAAAAAATGTTGTTTTTTTTAGAGAAATAAGCAGTGACAGCTTATTCAGTGAAAAAAAAGTAATTTTTATAGATCAAGCAAGTGATAAAATTCTAGATTTAATTCAAGAAGTTGAAAAAATTGATTTAAAAGAAAGTGTTTACTTATTTTCAAGTATTTTAGAAAAAAAATCTAAGTTAAGAGCTTTTTTTGAAAAATCCAAAAAATATAATATTGTACCGTGTTATGAGGATAACGAAGCGACACTAAAAAAAATAATTCTTCAAAGCTTAAAAGATTTTAAAGGTATTACAACGGAAAATATTAATTTAATTATTGATAATTGCTCTTTTAATAGAACAAAATTAAAGAATGAACTGGATAAAATTAAAAGTTTTTTTCACGACAAGATTTTAAAAACGGCAGAAATTGAGAAACTCTTGAACATCAAAACAAATAATGATTTTGATAAACTTAAAGATGCTGCATTATTAGGAAACAGAACAAATACTAATAAATTGTTAAGTGATACAATCCTGGAAGCTGAAAAAAACATTTTTTACCTTAATTCTATCAACCAAAGGTTAGGAAAACTGTTGGAAATCAACAATAATAATAGCAATCTTGAAAAAGCTATAAATGATTTAAGACCTCCGATCTTTTGGAAGGATAAACCTAACTTTATTTCTCAAGCTAAAGTATGGAACCAAAAAAAAATAAATATGATAATGAAAAATACGTACGATGTTGAGATAAAAATTAAAAGCAATTCATCAATTGATAAGAACTTATTAATTAAGAAACTATTAGTAGATATGTGTGAGTTAGCTAATGCTTCGTGAGTAAATCAGAAATTAACTCAAACTGATCTAAATCTTTATATTCTATAGTAATTTTCCCGGAGTTATTTTTTTTATTTATGATATTAACTTTTAGTCCAAGAATTTTTTGCAATCTTTCTTGTGTTTTTAAAATATTTGTATCAATCGTTTTAACAATTTTTCCACCTTTTTTATTTCTAACAAGATACTCTACTTTTCTAGCGCTATAATTTTTGGAAACTATTTCCTCAGCAATTGACGAAGCGTTTGAAATACCAATTAGGGGTCTAGCTTGCCCAGAAGTCAAAGAACCTTCTTCTAACATTGAAATTACATCACTTGGAAGAGTTAAAAGTCTCAATGTGTTACTAATATGACTTCTGCTTTTTGACATTAATTTTGAAATACTTTCGTGATCATATTTGAATTCTTCATTCAATCTTTTATATCCTCTTGCTTCTTCAATTGGATTAAGATCATCTCTTTGAATATTCTCAACTATTGCAACCTCTAATGATTCAACATCTGATAAATCTAATATTGTAATTGGGATTTCGTGTAAGCCTGCCCTTTGAGCTGCAAGCCACCTTCTCTCCCCTGCTACTATTTCATATTTATTAGAATTAGATTTACTAGGTCTTACTGCTATTGGCTGAATAATGCCATTTTTCCTGATAGAATTAGCTAATTCTTCAAGCTTTTCCTCTTTGAAATTTTGTCTTGGTTGGTATGGATTTCGACTTAAATCAGAAATAGCAGCCGTATTAGATTGGCTAGTTGCAGGGTTTTTTTCCTCGCGAGTAGTGTCTCCAAACAGTGCCGATAATCCTCTACCTAGGCCTTTCTTTTTTCCAGGATTCATGCGGCACTTTCAATTTGATTTTTTTTTAAAAATTCCTCGGCTAATTTAAAGTAAGATCTACTTCCAACACAATTTTTATCATATACTACACAAGGTAATCCGTGTGATGGCGCTTCAGATAAACGTACGTTTCTTTGAATCACAGTTTGATATACTTTTTCTTTGAAATAATTTCTTGCCTCTCTGTCGACTTCAGAAGAAAGTTTATTTCTTTTATCAAACATTGTCAGCAAAATACCTCTGATTTTTAGACTAGGATTAAGATTTTCTTTTATGCGATCTATTGTTTTTACAAGTTGAGTAATACCTTCTAATGCAAAAAATTCTGTTTGAAGTGGGACCAACAATTCATCAGAAGCGACCAATGCCATTATAGTAAGCAAGCTTAGAGACGGTGGACAGTCTATAAAAATATTATCGTATTTTTTTAATAGACCACCTTTCTTTAAGTTCAATATTTCTTTTAACACAAATGCTCTGTTAGAGTCATTTGCAGTTTCTACTTCAAGACCAGAAAGATTTACATGAGAGCCTATTAAATCTAAATTTTTAATATCAGTTTTCTGAATTATATTTTCAATATTAGTTTTTTTTATTAAAAGATTGTAAATATTTTTATCTTCATCATTATTGTTTTTACCCAGCCCAGTTGTTGCATTCCCTTGTGGATCTAAATCAACAACTAAATTATTTTGACCCATAATGGACAGCGAAGCAGCTAAATTTATTACGGTAGTGGTTTTTCCCACGCCACCTTTCTGATTTATGATTGCTAGTGTTGTAGGTGATGACATTTACTTGTTAATCTCCATCAAAATTATTTTTGAATCTTTATTTGTCATGCTGCTTTCTAATTTATAAGGGTATTTTTTTGTTTTAAAAGAATTTTTTATTTCTTCCTGTGCATTTTGACCCTTTAGAATCATTAATTTATGAGGTTTTTGGGCGATTTCACGTGAAACTTGTATTATTTGGTCTAATTTTTTAAAAGCCCTGCAGATTATAATCTCAGAATCTAGAACTTCATCTCTTACATCTCCTAAAACTTCTGCATTTAAACTCAGTTCCTTAATTACACTCGTTAGGAACCTTCTTTTTACTGGTGATTTTTCGTATAATTTCACGTGAAAAGCCTTATTTTTATTGAATATTTCTACTACTAGACCCGGAAATCCTGCGCCAGTGCCAAGATCAGCCAAGGAATTGAGGTTAAAATCAATAAACTTAACCAATTGAGCAGAGTCGAGTATATGTCTATGCCAAATTTGATTTTCTGTGCTTTTAGAAATTAAATTATAATTTTGATTTTCCTTTAAAACTAGATTTGTGAACTTTTTAAGTTTTTCAATTGAATGATCACTAAAATTAAGACTCTTTTTAAGAATATTTATGACTTCAAGCTGCTGCATCAAGCAGTGGCTTTATATCTAAGTTTTTTAATGTGTGAAAGAAGAATAATTATAGCTGCTGGCGTAACGCCATCAATACGAATAGCTTGACCAAGTGTTTTAGGCTTCACTTGAAGCAGCTTACTCTTAATCTCATTAGATAGACCGCTGAGTTTTTCATAATCTATACCCTCAGGTATGATAACGGCCTCATCTTTTTTAAAAGAATCTATATCTTTGTCTTGTCTGTCCAGGTAACCCATGTAATGGGCATCAGTTACAACTTGATTTTCAATAGACCTTGGAAAACTAGGAATATCAGGAAACACTTGCCTTATTTTTGCCATATTTACTTTTCGCTGACCCATAATCTCTAAACAAGATCTTTTTACTCCATCCATAGCAATTTTAATATCATATTTCTTAGCTTGATTAGGTGATAGATAATTATTTTTTAGAATTGAACTAAGAGCCAAAATATTTTTTTTCTTTTCATCAAATATTTTTTTTCTTTCAGACTTCACTAAATTTAAATTGATCCCAAAATCAGTTAGTCTTTGATCCGCATTATCAGCTCTTAAAGTTAATCTATATTCGGCTCTAGATGTAAACATTCTATAAGGTTCTGTAACTCCTTTAGTAATGAGGTCATCAATCATAACACCAATATAAGAAGTTGATCGATCTAAAATAAACTCTTGTTGATTTCGAATTTTTAAAGCCGCATTAATGCCTGCTATCAGACCTTGTGCTGCAGCTTCTTCATAACCTGTAGTTCCATTAATTTGTCCAGCGAGAAATAAAGAATTAATTTTTTTAGTTTCTAATGTTGCTTTTAACTCCCTTGGATCCACATAATCGTACTCAATTGCGTATCCAGCTCTCTTCATCACAACATGCTCTAAACCCTTGATTTTACTTAATATTTTAAGCTGAATCTCCTCCGGAAGTGAGGTTGATATACCATTTGGGTAAATAGTATTGTCCTTTAATCCTTCTGGTTCTAGGAATATTTGGTGTTTTTCTTTTTCTTTAAACTTAACAATTTTATCCTCTATAGATGGACAATACCTAGGCCCTACTCCTTTTATGTTTCCTGAATACATAGCGCTTCGTGAAATGTTATCGCTAATAATTTTATGAACATCATTATTTGTGTAAGTCATCCCACATTTAATCTGCTTATTGTCGATCTTGTTCGTCAAGAAAGAAAAATAGTAATGATCATCATCAGCAGGCTGCATTTCTAAGTCATCGTAATTAATAGTATCACCATCTAGTCTAGGTGGTGTTCCGGTTTTTAATCTTCCAATTTGCATTTTAAATTTCGCTAGTTGTTCACTCAAACCGGTAGATGGTTTTTCATCATACCGACCAGCTGGTATCTGTGTTTCACCTATATGTATTAAACCATTCAAAAAAGTTCCCGTAGTAAGTATTAGTTCTTTAGTTCTAATTTCTTTGCCGCTCTGACAAACGAACCCTATAACTTTGTTGTCATCAAATAAGAATTTAACTACTGGATCGGCTACAACCTCTAAATTTTCATAATTTAATAAAATCTTTTGCATATGCTCTTTGTAAAGAGCTCTATCTGACTGAGTCCTTGGTCCTTGCACTGCTGGGCCGCGACTTCTATTTAATAATCTAAATTGAATACCTGACTTATCAGCTACTACACCCATCACACCATCTAAAGCATCGATTTCTCTCACAAGGTGCCCTTTTCCAAGTCCTCCTATAGCAGGATTACACGACATTTCACCAATAGTCTCAATTTTATGGGTGAAAAGAGCAGTATTTACGCCCATTCTAGCGGAAGATGCTGCTGCCTCACAACCAGCATGTCCACCACCTATAACTACTACATCATAGCTTTGTTTTGTCATTCTGTGAATGTAAACGTCTAGATTAAGAATACAAGAAGTATTTTATTTACCGATACAGAAGTCTTTGAATATAGATCCAAGTATTTCTTCCACATCTACCTTACCGACGATGCTACCAAGATGTCGTGTAGCCATTCTTAGGTCTTCTGCTGCTAATTCGAGGTCTTTGTTTTGATCCTTTTTAAGAAACTTATCAATTTCTTTTAAACAATCATTGAGCTTAACTCTGTGCCTTTCTCTAGTAATTAAAGCGCTATTATTGGATGTAAATTTTTTGCTTAACTTAGCTTTAACCAAATTTATTAATTTATCAATATTTTTATTATTTTTTACTGAAGCTAAAACAGCATCAACTTCAAATTTATGATTTCGTTTATCTGACACATCTGATTTATTTAATAGAATTATAGTATCTTTATTAATCATAGATTGTATTTCTTTATTAATTTTTTTTGATGAATTATCGATTACTACTATATTTAAATCTGCTTCTTTTGATTTACCTAAAGCTAAAGAAATACCTTTTTTTTCAACTTCGTTTTTAGCTTCTCTTATACCAGCAGTATCAGCCAGAATTACAGGGTATCCATCCAAATTTAAATAGGTTTCTATAACATCTCTAGTCGTACCAGCCTCATCTGACACAATTGCTACTTCTCTTTTTGAAAGTAAATTTAATAATGATGATTTACCTGCATTAACTTCTCCTGTAATTGAAACTCTGAAACCGTCTCTAATTTTTTCTCCAACTTTATTATCTTCAATAATTTTTGTAATTTCTGAATGAATTTCCTTAATTGATTTATGGGCATCTTTTAGTACTTTTTCTGGAAGATCTTCTTCTGCAAAATCAATTTTAGCTTCTATAAAAGCAAGTGATTTTATTATTTTATCTCTCAAATCATTATAATAATTTGATACGCTTCCCTGAACTAATTTTATTGCTTGCTGTCTTTGTAGTTCTGTTTCGGAATGGATTAGATCTCCTATACTTTCCGCTTTTAACAAATCAATTTTATCATTTTGAAATGCAATTTTAGTAAACTCACCTGGTTCAGCTAATCTGCAATTTTTTTGCTCTGACAGAACTCTCAATAAGGCATTTATAACAGCATTACTGCCATGGATTTGTAATTCTGCTAGATCTTCTCCAGTATAGCTATTTGGCCCGGGAAACCACAATAATAGAGCCTCCGGATCTATTACATTACCGTTGTTGGGGTCATAGAACTTACAGAAATTAACTTCGTTCGGGTTTATGTCTTTAGACTTAGTCAAATTTTGACAAATCTTAAGTGTTTCACTGCCTGATATTCTAACGATAGCTATTCCGGAGGGTCCTCTACCCGAAGATAAAGCATAAATGTTCATTGAGTTATAATGATAAACCTCGATTAGAGATTATTTTACTGAATTTTTTTAATGTCTCGTTGTTCTTAATATTTTTTACAATTATTTCTTTAAAGGGATCTAAATATTTATTTTGTTTAAAGAAGCTATGAGTAACATCGACTCCTAAACTCATAATAGTATTTTCAGGTTTTCTACTATTATAAAAATCATTTAGGGCATAGCTATTTTTAATAGAGATACCTAAACCCACGTAATATTTTATAATCTCTTTTAATTTTTTTACATCCCTTAGAACTAGATTAAAACCTTGACCGGCCACTGGATGTATAGTGTGAAGACCTTCACCAAGAATTAATATATTTTTTTGATGATACTGTCGTCTTAAACTTAGAGAAATAGGATACGACTGAATATTGCTAATTGTAATATCTTGTTTGTTCTTTAACAATTCTATTATTTTGTTTTTTACTAAAGTTGAAATTTTTTTTAAGTTATTTTTGAAAAAATGTTTTTTTACACTCCAAACAAAAGAGAAATAATTTTTTGAAAAAGGCAGTATAGCTAAAGGGCCTTCTTTTAAAAAAAATTGACTTGTGTTAATTTTCTTAAAATTATGTTTCACATATCCTGTAATAGCTATTTCTTTATAATCTTTCTTGATAGATCTAATTTTTGTTATGTTATTGTAAATGGTAGATTGTCCTCCTATACAGAGGATAATCAAATCATAATTTTTTAATTCATCTAAGTTTTTTAAATCTTTTCTGATTAATTTAATTTTATTTTTTGAAATTTCTTTCAATAATACACTTTTAATTTTATCATTTTCAAAAACATACATTAGATTGGAGTTTGCTTCGTTTAAATTTAAAAAATTTATATTTTCTTTAGAGGTTTCGTAAAAAAGGTCAATTTTTTGTGAAGGCCAGAACAACTTTTGTTTCAAACTTTTAATATTTTGATTGATGAACTTATAATTTGTATCTGATATGGCAGTGGTCCTTTTATCAGCGTTTTTTGTACCTTTTTTAGCTATTAAATTTACCTCTACACCTGATACTTTAGATAAAATTACAGCTGTCATTAAGCCTGAAAGACCGTCTCCAACAATGCATATTCTCTGTTTTATCATATTAAAATTTTTAACACTTTCATAAAAATGGTAAAAAGTACGTAATCGATTCGTAATGAATACAAACTTTTTAGATAGTGTAACAAATTTTTTGAAAAAGCGAACCTTTGAATTGCTAGGTTTAATCCTAGTTTTATCAAGTGTCGCACTCGCGATAGCTTTTACAACATATTCTCCTGAAGATCCTTCATTCATTTATGGGGATAGAAGTTTCGAGATCCAAAATTTTTTTGGGATTTATGGAAGTAGCGTTGCAGATTTTTTATTACAAAGTTTCGGTTTGGCCTCTTTTTTATTATTACTTAATTTTTTGTTTTGGGGATTAGATTTAATAATAAAGAAAGAATTAAGAAGAATAATTTTAAAACTATTTTTAGTTGTAGCATATTTAACTGTTGGAACAGTTTTTATCTATTTAACATTCGATAATTCTTTTTGGTTAATTGATAATGGCAATTCTGGTTTCGTTGGAAAAATAACATATAACTTTATTAATACTTGGGCTCCGTGGATTGATAATACATATTCAATTTATGGACTGCTTTTATTAACTATTATTTTTTTTTCATTTTCAGCAGATATAAATTATAAAAAAGTATTCTCATTAATTATTTCACTTTTTAGAAGAAAGCCTGTGGAAAATATTGAACCAGATTTTAGTAAAATTAATATTGAAGACCAGCCTCAGACATTGGAAAAGCCACAGCAATCTTTTTCATTTGATACTGACACAAGTTTTCAAACAGAGCAAGTCGCTACAAAAAATAAATATAAATTACCAGATATAAATTATTTAGAAAAAAATTTATCTAAACTTAGTTCTGACGGAAATAAAAATCGTCCTGACGCTGAGTTTATGGAAAAAATATTATTAGACTTTGGTATAGACGGAAAAATTAAAACAATAAATAATGGTCCTGTAGTAAGCCTTTATGAATTTGAACCAGCGCCTGGTGTAAAAGTATCAAAAATAATTAATTTATCTGAGGATTTAGCAAGAAATACTAGTTCAACTTCTACAAGAGTTTCCGTCATTCCTGGAAAGAATACTGTTGGAATTGAAATTCCTAACGAAGAAAGGGAAGGCGTATCACTAAGAGAAATAATTTCTTATGATAAATTTCAAAAGAAAGATGTGAGACTTCCAATAGCACTAGGTAAAAGTATTTCGGGAATGCCAATTGTTGGTGATTTAACATCAATGCCTCATCTTTTAATTGCAGGTACCACTGGTTCAGGAAAGTCTGTTTGCATTAATACAATAATTGTTTCTCTACTTTACAAACTAAGTCCAGACCTTTGTAAATTTATTTTAATTGATCCAAAAATGCTAGAGCTATCTACTTATGAAGGAATACCTCATTTATTAACTCCAGTTATTACTGATGCTAAAAAAGCCACTTCAGCTTTATCTTGGACAGTCAAAGAAATGAACAGCAGATATAAATTAATGAGTAAGGTGGGTGTGAGAAACATTGATGGCTATAACGCTAAGCATAAACTTAAAATGCCTTACATAGTTGTAGTGGTTGACGAGATGTCAGACTTAATGCTTGTAGCTGGAAAAGAAATTGAAAACTACATTCAAAAATTATCACAAATGGCAAGAGCTGCAGGTATACATATCATCATGGCTACACAAAGACCTAGTGTCGACGTTATAACTGGTACAATTAAAGCGAATTTCCCAACAAGAATATCTTTTCAAGTAAGTTCCAAAATTGATAGTAGAACTATTTTAGGAGAGCAGGGTGCCGAGCAATTGCTTGGTAAAGGAGATATGTTATTTATGTCGTCTGCAAATAGAATAGTTAGAATTCATGGCCCATATGTTTCTGAGCAGGAAATAGAGAAAATTACTAATTCATTAAGAGCTCAAGGTGAACCAGATTATATGGAAGAGATTACTTCCCAAGAAACAACTGAAAGCTCATTAACTCCTGGAAGTGAGGGAGATGAAGATGAATTATTTAATCAGGCTGTAGAAATTATTAAAACTGAAGGTAAAGCTTCTACAAGCTTTTTACAAAGAAAATTACAGATAGGATACAATAGAGCTGCTAGAATTATTGATATGATGGAAGAAAAGGGTATTGTTAGTAAGGCAAATCATGTTGGTAAACGTGAAGTTCTTTAAAAAAAAATTTTTAATCTCGTTTTTTCTATTAATAACAACGAGTTTAATAGCTAATGAAAAAGATCAAATAATTGCTCAATTAAATAGTTTAAATTCTTTAGAATTTACATTTGATCAATTAATTAATGAAAAAACAGAAAAAGGAAGTTGTCTTTTAGAGTTTCCTGGAAAATTAAAATGCAATTATTTTGACGACAAGAAAAAAGAACTAGTTATTAATAATAAGAGGTTAGCAATAACACAAAAGAGGTATAATAAGACTTACCATTATCCTATTTCAAAATCTCCATTCCTAAATATTTTATATAAGGATAAACTCTTAGCAATAGTACAATCAGGGGAATTAGAATTAACTGATGAAATAATTAGGCTTGTATATTTTGGTGATAACGAAATTACAGTTTTTTTTGATAAAAAAAATATGGATTTGAAAGGATGGGAGATTAAAGATCAATACAACAATAATATAAATTTCTCCCTTAACATTATTGCTAGAAATGACTCTTATAAAAGAGACACCTTTAAAGTACCTGAAATAAACTAAGCCACAAAATCAATTTCTTCTTCTTTGAAAATTTCAAAGCCTTTGGATTTATAATTTTGTAATGCGTGTTTGTGGTCTAAACTACAAGTATGAACCCACATTCTTTCAGGATTTTTTCTTGATGCGCTTGCAATAGCATGATTTACAAGTGTTGAACCAAGCTTCAAACCTCTAAATTCTTTTAGCACTCCTAGATTGATAAGCTCTACTTCATTTGATCCAGGATGATATTCTTGTTCGTAATATCCTACTAAATCTTCCCCTTTTTTAAGAACGTGCGTTTCTAGATTTTTATTCGTTACATACTTTACCCACTCACTATCAGACCAAAGTAATCTGTCTCTCCAATAGTGATCTACGCCTATTTGTTTATAAAAAAATCTGTTTAGGTAGAAATTATCTTTGTCATCCAAAATAATTTTAAAGTTTTCCGGAAGATTCAAATCAATAGTTTTTGAAAAATCTTTTATTTCTAAGAAATATCTTTTAACTCTTGAAACCATCAGCTGACCATTTTTCCAATCTTTTCACCTGCAAATATATGAAAATGTAAATGAGGAACTTCCTGTCCGCCATCGCTGCCAATATTAGTTAAAGCCCGGTAACCTTTATCTTTTGCCCCCACTAAATTTGCAACATGTGTCACGGCTCTATTTAACTCTACAATTTCTTTTTCTGAAGCTTTACTGTTGAAATCATCAAGATCAACGTATTCACCTTTAGGAATAACTAAGACATGTATTTTCTTTTGAGGATTAATATCATGAAAAGCTAAAACATGATCATTTTCATAAACTTTTTTGCACGGGATTTCTCCTCTAAGAATTTTAGCAAAAATATTATTTTTATCGTAACTCATTTCTGTCTTTTCTTAAGTTCGCTCATCACATCTTCGATTTTTATGTTATTAGCCTCTAAGTAAACCATTAAATGATAAACCACATCGGCAGCTTCGTGTATCTTATTTGAGTTTTTTTCCACAGATTCTATTAATTCGCTTATTTCCTCTTTTACTTTTGCAACACTTAGGTTTTTATCGTTCAAAAGTTTATTAGTATAAGACTTATCTGGAGAAGAATTTTTTCTCTCTCTGATTGTTTTGATTAATTGTTCTAAGTTTTCAAACATTTTATAACCTTACTGATACATTTTTAGAATTCAAATATTCTTTAACATCTTTGATTTTATATTCGCCATAATGAAAAATAGAGGCTGCTAATACTGCACTTGCTCCACCTTTAACTATGCCATCATATAAGTGATCTAGAGTTCCAACTCCACCGGAAGCTATTACAGGAATATTAGTGTTATTCGTAATAGTTTTTAATAAATCAACATCGTATCCAGATTTAGTTCCATCTTTATCCATTGAAGTTAATAAAATTTCTCCGGCTCCATTTTCTTCTACTTTTTTAGCAAACTCTACTGCATCGATACTAGTTTTATTTCTTCCACCGTGTGTAAATACTTCCCATTTATTGTCTGAAACTTTTTTTGCATCGATCGCAACAACAATGCATTGAGATCCAAATTTTTTTGAAGCTTCCTTAACGAAATCGGCATTTTTTACAGCAGCAGTATTAATAGAAACTTTATCTGCACCGGCTAACAGTAAATCGGTAATATTTTGAATAGTTCTTACTCCACCTCCAACAGTTAAAGGAACGAAACATTCTTTCGCAGTTTTTCTAACAATATCAATAATGGTTTCTCTATTTTCATTTGAAGCGGTAATATCAAGGAAACAAATCTCGTCAGCGCCACCGTCACTATAAATTTTAGCTTGTTCTACTGGATCTCCAGCATCTTTTAATTCAACAAAGTTAATGCCTTTAACGACTCTTCCATCTTTAACATCAAGACAAGGTATAATTCTATTCTTAAGCATCAATCTCCTTTGCTAAATCATCTAGTTTAATATCACCGTCGTAAATAGCTTTGCCGATAATAATACCTTCAATTTTATTATTATTTAATTCTTTAGCTTTCTTAACATCGCTTATTGAAGAAACACCTCCTGAAATTATAACAGGACAATTAGAAAGTTCTGCAATTTTTATAGTCTCGTCAAAGTTAGGACTAGTTTTCATTCCATCTCTGTTAATATCTGTGTAAATTATTCTGCTTACTCCATAATTATTTACCTCTTTGAGAAAATCTATAGTTTTAACATTTATATTTTCTTTCCAACCTGACACCGAAAGATTTCCGTCTTTCGCGTCTAATCCTAAAGCAATTTGACCTTTAAACTTTTCACAAGAGTCTTTTAAAAATTCTTTATTTTTAATCGCGCCGCTACCCAAAATTACTTTCTCAGCGCCAGCATCGATATATTGTTTAATGCTTTCTGTTTTTCTTACACCGCCGCCTATCTCGATTTTAAGATCGTATTTGCTAACTATCTCTTTAATAATATCTAAATTGACTGTTTGACCTGTTAAAGCTCCGTCTAGATCAACAATGTGTAAATTTTTAAATCCGTGATCTCTATATTTAGCTGCTTGCTCAATAGGTGAAGTTTCATATTCAGTTTTATTTCCAAAGTCACCTTTGATTAATCTTACGCATTTCTTATCTTTTATATCTATTGCAGGAAATATTTTCATTATAATTTTAAAAAGTTATCAATTACTTTTAATCCAATTTTATCACTCTTCTCAGGGTGAAACTGCGTTCCAAACAAATTATCTTTCTCAATTGCACATACGATTTTTGATGAATAATCTGTTGTTGCTGAAATGACTGATTTATCTTCAGGAATAAACTCATAACTATGAACAAAGTACATATGAGATTTATTTTTTATATCCTTAAATATTTTACTTTTCTTTTGAATTTCAATCTCGTTCCAACCAATATGTGGAAGTTTAAATTGTCCATTTTGATTATCAATTTTAGAAACTTTACCAGAGATCCAACCTAATCCTTTTGTTTCTGCTTCTTCATACCCGATATCTGCAAACATTTGTAAGCCTACACAAATTCCTAATAAAGGTTTCTTATTTCCAACTGCAAAATCTTTTAGCGTATCTACTAATCCAGAAATTTTATTTAAAGAGTCTACACAGCTTTTAAATGAACCTTGTCCTGGTAAAACAATCTTATCACAAGACTTAATTTTATTAATGTCAGAAGTTACCTCTAGATTAACTTTACCTTTAGCTACCTCCGTAAAAGAATTTATTACAGAGCTAATATTGCCCGATTGGTAGTCAACAATTGTGACGTTCATCAATTTTAAATAGAGCCTTTTGTCGAAGGTATTGAGTTTTTTATTCTTTTATCAATTGCTAAAGCATCTTTTAATGATCTAGCCAAACCTTTGTAACATGACTCAATCTTGTGGTGACTATTTTCACCGTAAATATTTTCTATGTGTAAAGTAACTCCAGCTGATTGTGAAAAAGCTTGAAACCATTCCTTAAACAATTCTGTATCCATTTCTCCAAGCTTCTCAACTGGAAGATTAACTTTCCAAATTAAATAAGGTCTGTTCGATACATCAATCGAAACTCGGCTCAAAGTTTCATCCATAGGAATCATTGTTGATGCGTATCGCGTTATTCCTTTTCTATTACCTGCTGCTTTTTTAATAGCTTCACCAATTGCTATACCAGTATCTTCAGTAGTGTGGTGTAAATCTATATGCGTGTCACCTTTTGCTTTAACTTCTAAGTCTATTAGAGAGTGCTTTGATAGTTGCTCCAACATATGATCCAAGAAACCTATTCCAGTTTTGATTTTATACTTTCCCTTTCCGTCTAAATTGACCGCGACAGAAATACTGGTCTCTTTTGTTTTCCTTGTAATTTTTGCTTTTCTACTCATAAACAGTGCCGATTTACCTTTGATATATATTTAAATGGTCATTTTATCAATAAATCACTATTGAAGATCTTGAAATAATCTCCACATATAACTCCATGAATACAGCTGAAAAATGGCATGGTACTACAATTGTCCTTCTTAGAAAAGGCGGGGAGACCATTGTAGCAGGCGACGGTCAAGTCAGTCTTGGTAATACAGTTTTAAAAAGTAAAGCCAAAAAAGTTAGAAAAATTGAGAGCAGGGGAGTAATAGCAGGTTTCGCTGGATCAACAGCTGATGCTTTAACTTTATTTGAAAGACTAGAAGCAAAATTAGAAAAACATGCCGGCAATTTACAAAGAGCAGCTGTTGAGTTGGCTAAAGATTGGAGAAGTGACAAATTTTTAAGAAGGTTGGAAGCATTAATGGCAGTAGCAGATAAAAATCACAGCTTTATAATATCAGGAACTGGTGATGTTTTAGAACCAGAGGATGGAATAATTGGAATAGGATCTGGAGGAAACTATGCTCTTGCAGCTGCAAAGGTATTAATTGAGACTGATATGAAAGCAGAAGAAATCGCAAGAAAAGCATTAAAAGTAGCATCAGATATCTGCGTATTTACAAATAATAATGTAACAATGGAAAAAATTTAGATGTCTAAATCAAAAAAAGAGACAAATTTAAAACTAGTTAAAGGATCTAAAGCTGATAGCTCGAAGGTAAGCGCTCTTTCCCCAAGAGAAATAGTTTCAGAGCTGGATAGATATGTAATCGGTCAAAAAGAAGCAAAAAAAGCTGTTGCTGTTGCATTAAGAAATAGATGGAGAAGACAGGCTCTTACTGATGAAATGAGAGATGAAGTATTGCCAAAGAACATACTTATGATCGGTCCAACAGGAGTAGGAAAAACTGAAATATCAAGAAGACTTTCTAGATTAGCTGAGGCACCTTTCATAAAAGTTGAAGCAACAAGATTTACTGAAGTTGGGTACGTGGGTAGAGATGTTGAACAAATCGTCAGAGATTTGATTGAAATTGCTATAGCGATGGAAAGAGAGAGAAAAAGAAAAGAAGTTAAGGCTAAAGCTGAATTAAAGGCAGAAGAAAAAGTTTTAGATGCTTTAGTTGGGAATAAGGCTAGCGTTGCTACAAGAGAAAGTTTTAGAAAAAGACTAAGAAATGGTGACTTAGACAATAACGAGATCGAAATAGAAGTGCAGGATACATCCTCTGGATTACAAAGTTTTGAAATACCTGGTATGCCTGGAGGAAACGTTGGTATGGTAAATCTAGGAGATATCCTAGGAAAATCTATGGGTAACAAAAAAGGTAAAAAGAAAAAAATGACTGTTAAAGAATCTCACGGAATTTTAGTAGCTCAAGAATCAGATAAAATGATTGAAGAAGATAAAATTATTAAAGAAGCCAAGAAGGCTACTGAGGAAAACGGAATAGTATTTCTAGATGAAATTGATAAAGTTTCTGCAAGAAGCGACAGGGTTGGAGGAGATGTTTCTAGGGAAGGTGTTCAAAGAGATCTATTGCCTTTGATTGAGGGCACAACAGTTAGCACCAAACACGGACCAATTAAAACCGACCATATATTATTTATTGCTTCAGGGGCTTTCCAATTGGCCAAACCATCTGACTTATTACCTGAACTTCAAGGGAGATTGCCGATAAGGGTTGAATTAAACGCACTTAATGAGGAAGATTTCAAAAGAATTCTTAAGGAGCCAGATAACAGTTTAATAAAACAGTATAAGGCGTTGTTAAAAACGGAAGATGTTAATCTTGAATTTTCAGATGACGGCATTGACATGCTTGCTAAAATTTCTGCAGAAGTGAACTCTTCGGTAGAAAACATTGGTGCAAGAAGACTTCATACAATTATTGAAAAAGTTTTAGATGATATAAGTTTCAATGCAACAGACAATGCTGGTAAAACAATTACAGTTGATAAAAAATTTGTTCAAGAAAATCTAGGGAATTTAGTAAAAGATACAGATTTGTCAAAATTTATATTATAAATTTTTTAGTTTAATTAATATAGCGCCTGCTCCACCATCTTTAATTTCAGCTTCATTAATAGAGACTATAAGATTATTTAATTCTTCATCAGATTTTATGAATTCAGGAACCGAATATCTTAGTGTTCCCAGATTTTTAGAGACATAAATATCTTTATCGTTTTGGGAGTGTAAACCTTTACCAGTAATTAATAATATTTCTTTATAGTTTTTTTCTTTACATGAAAGTATGATTTCTCTTACCTTTCTGTTAGCATCATCTAAAGTATATCCGTGAAGATCATATTTGAATCTCCCGTTTCTATCATTTTCTTTAGAATAATTTTTATCTTTATCGTAAATATCAGATGGATTTTTAATATATTCTTCCCAAGCTTTTATATTTCCTTGGTCTAGATCCTTTTTCTTGATCACTAACTTATAATTTCAGACAAATACCAATTTGGACTTTTTTGATTAACATTTTTTGTAAACTTCCAGTTATCTGAAACAAACTTAATTTTATCAGGGTTTCCCTCAATAATTTTATTCTCTTTATCTCTTTTTACAGAAATTACTTCAGCAACAAATTTTACAGTAGCAAACAAATTGTCTTTGATCTTTTCATATTTTTCGACGGATGATTCTTTTACACCTATAAATGTAAATTCAGATTTTATATTATCTTTATTTCTAGCTTTAATTGCTTCAGAAAAGTTTGAAAACATATTTGGTGAAAGTAATGATTTTAATTTTATTAAATCTCCATTAGCAAAAGAAGTTAAAATAGTTTCATAAGCTATTTCAGCTCCTTTAAGAAACTCTTTTTTATCTTTTCCCTCTAGAATTTCAAAATTTTGTTTTTGTGGCTCAACATCTTGTTTAGGAATACTGAATTTTTTCTCATCAAAGCCTGGATAGACTTTTGTTTCGTGCCCAGTTTTTCTTCCTAAAATACTTCTTAACCTCAAGATTATAAATCCTGCAATCATACCAAGTAAAATTATGTCTAAATAACCAAAACTGTTACTCATAATTTGATAAATATACATGAATAATATATTTTTGTATCAGACAAATGAACACATTTTTCTTAATATTTATAGTTTTGCCAGCTTTAGAGATATTTTTTATGATAAAAATTGGTTCAGAAATAGGGGCTTTAAGCACGTTAGCTCTGATTTTTCTCACAGCCATTCTTGGTGTGTTTTTTGCAAGAGTCCAGGGAATTCAAACTTTAAAATCTGGATTGATAAATTTGTATCAAAATAAAATTCCTATTTATGAACTTATATCGGGTGCATCCATTGCTTTTGCTGCAGTTCTTTTAATTATCCCAGGATTTTTAACTGATTTAATTGGATTTATTTTATTGGTTCCGTTCACTAGGAAAATCTTGTTTAAAATTATTCTAAGAAATAAGACTTCAATCAATGAGCAAAAAAGTAAGATTGATACTATCGATGGGGAAATAGTAAAAAAGGAAAAAGATGAATTATAAAATTATAGGAAAATATATTAAAAGCTTGAATTTTAATATTCCTAATCCAAAAACTTTTTTTTTGCTTTCTAAAGATATTGCAAACTATAAAATTAATATTGAAATAAAGAGTAACCAAGTAAAACAAAATATTATTGAGGTTCTGACTTCCTTGAATTTATCAACAATAAAAAATGATTTCGATAAAATAAATACAAAAATTGTTTACGCAACTATCGTTGAATTATCTAGTGATAAACTAGAAAAAAATGAAATGGAAAAGATTATACTTATTGAGGTACCAACTAAAATATATAGTGAGCTTCGAAATATATTTGTTTTCTTATTTGAAAATTCTGGATTTAAAGATGTAAAAATAAGTGAAAGTGTTGATTTTGAAAAGCTTTATCAGACGAGGAAAATTCAGTAAAAATTTTTTTTAAGCTCTTTTTTTAAAAAACTTGTATGATTTGCTATTTCCTCTTCTGAAATTTTTACAACGCTTTTGTTATAATTTTCTTTTTTGACAATATTTTGTATCATGTTATTCGCTATAAGATTAAATTTGGGTTCTTTTACATCTAAAAGATTTATATATACTTCTCTCAATAACTCACAATCAAGTAAAGCATTATGCTTGGTTCTTCTAGAGAGATCTATATTAAACCTCTTACATAATGCATCAAGAGAATTTGACATTCCGGTAAATTTATTCCTTGCTATATCAAGTGAGTCGATCACTAACTCTTTTTTGATTAATTCTTTTTTTATAGAACTTAGTTCACCATTGAGAAATCCTATGTCAAAAGGTGCGTTGTGAATTATTATTCTTTTATCTTTTATAAAATTAATAAAATCATCTGCTATTTTATCAAATGTATCTTTTCCGCTTAAAAATTGTTCTGAATAGCCATGAATCTTTTGTGCATCCTCAGGAACACTCCGTTTAGGATTTATCAATTTATGAAATACTTTTCCCGTAGGGACAAGATCTTTCGTCTCGATACAAGCAATTTCGACAATCTTATGCCCATCTTTAAATGATAATCCCGTTGTTTCAGTATCTAAAAAGATTTCATTCATATCTCTTAAGTATATCTAATAAATTTTTTTTTAAAATATCTAAATTTTTTTCATTAACAACCACATAGTCACAATGTTTAGTTTTGTTTTTGTCACTTAGCTGTTTTGCATTAAGTATATTAAAAAAAACTTTATTACCGCCCTTCTGTTTAAATCGTTTCATTCTCAAACTTCGTTTTGCCTTAATAAAAAGAATTATATCAAATTTTTTCATTAAACGACTTTCAACTAATAAAGGTATTTCAAAAAAAGTGAATTTTTTATTTTTATGTTTTTTAATAAAATTAGTCATTTCTTTTCTTACTAATGGGTGAATAATTTTCTCAAGTTTTTTAAAAAAAGATTTATCTTTTAGAATTTTCTTCTTAATTAAAATTTTTAAATTTGAGCTATTTGCAATTTTTAATTTTTTTGAAACATATTTTTTAAATTTTTTTTGTGAATAAAGCTTCTTGACTACGTTATCAGCACTAAAAACTGGGCCTTTTCTCCCTAAAATTTTACCAGCTGTTGATTTTCCGGAGGCAAGGGAGCCCGTTATTCCTATTCTTTTCATTTTAAGTTTTTAACCAGTAAGTCAATCAATTTCTCGTCGATTTCCGGATTAATCTTATTCCACAAATAAAATGCTTTTTGTCCTTGATAGATAAACATATTAAGACCATTAAAAACTTTAATGTTCATCTTTTTAAGGTACTTAAGAGTTTTAGTTTCCAAGGGATTATAAATTGTATCTATATAAATCAAATTACTCTTGATTTTCTCAAAGTTAAAATCAAAATCTTTATTTCCTTTCAAACCTAAACTTGTTGCATTTATTATTATATCAAAGTTTTTTATTTCTTCCTGCAATTTGTTCCATTCTATCATCTTTAAGCTACTAAACTTATTTTTTAAGAAAATACATTTTTCTCTTGTTCTATTAGTAATTGATATTTCTTGAATACCCGACTTCTGCAAAGATAAAATAACAGAGGGAGAAACACCTCCAGCACCGATTATTAAAGCTTTCTTTTTTGACGCATTATCAATTTCTTTTAAATATGCTGCTTGTAAGCCAAAAACGTCGGTATTTTCACCAATAATGTTCCCCTGATTATCAAGGTAAATTGTATTTACCGAACTCGTTATTTCTGCATCATTAACAATAGTGTCGACGTGTGAAACTATTTTTTGTTTATAAGGTAAAGTAACATTTATACCACTTATCTCTTTGTTCTTTATCTGGTCGATTATTTCTGGCAAATTGTTTTCGTCTTTTAAATCAATAATAGAATAATTTGCATCAATTTTATATTTTTTGAACCAATAATTGTGAAGAACTGGTGATAATGAATGTTTGATGGGATTACCAATTATTCCAAACTTTTTTATCATTTTTTATATCTTTTAATATAGTTCATAATCTCTTTTATAGGCAAACCCATAATCGAATCTCTATCTCCCTTAATATACTCAAATAATTCCAGACCATTAGCCTCAATTTGATAAACGCCATAAGCAAGTAGAGTTTCTGTTTTTATTCTGTCAAGATATTCTTTAAGATCCTTTTCAGCAAAGTTTTTCATTTTTAACTCAGAAGTATCGGTATAATTCCAAATCATCGAACCGTTTTTAGAGATACAAACTGAGCTTACCAGAAAATGCTTTGAATTATTTAATTTCTTTAAAATTTTTAATGCTTCGTTTCTAGATTTTGGTTTATTTATTAATTCATCATTAAACGAAATAACACTGTCAGCTCCTAAAACTAGCCTGTCAGGATGCTTGTTGCTTACTTTGATAGATTTTAATTCAGCCAGATTTTTAGATATTAGTAAGGGATCCGCCCCTTCGCCCAACAATGAATTTTTTACTTCATCTTCATCCACATTTGAAACTATCACATCACAATCAATTTTATATTTATCTAATATCTCCTTTCTTACTCCACTTTTAGATGCTAATATAATTTTCATTTATTTTTTTTAATTTCTATTATTTTCAAAATTGATGCCGCTGTTTCTTCTACTGATCTTCTTGTAACATCAATAATTGGCCAATTGTTTTTTTTAAAAAGAGTTTTTGAATCTTCCACTTCTTTCCTAATAAAGTCTAGATTAGTATAATCTTTCAATCTAGGGTTTTTCATAATAGCTACCCTATTTCGCCTAATATCAGCCAGTCTCTCCGGGTCAGCTACTAATCCTACTACATTTGATGATTCATTTTTCTTAAGTTCCTTAGGAATTTTCTGATCCAAGACCAAGGGGATATTGATTGTTTTGTAGCCTCTATTTGCTAGATAAATAGATGTAGGTGTTTTACTTGTTCTGCTCACACCTAGTAGGATAACGTCAGCATCATTTATATCATCAACTTTTTTTCCATCGTCGTGGGACATTGTAAATTGGATAGCTTCTATCCTCCTGTAGTAATCATCATCTAAAACATGCTGCGCGCTTGGTTTATGAATAGCTTTTTGGTTTAATAATTTTGAAAAGCTTAAGATTAAATTTCCTAAGATTCCAAAACAAGGAACGTTGTTTTTTTGGCTTTGATTAGAAATGTATTTAGCTAATTTTGTTTCAACAATGGTATATAAAATTAATGAGTTTTCTATTTCATTACACTCCTTTATAATTTTATCTATCTGTTGTTCTGTTCTAACAAAAGCAAACTCTTTTTTTTCATATTCAAAGTTTTCGAATTGTGATTTTAAAGATAAGAATATTCTATCAAGAGTTTCACCTGTTGAATCAGACACAAGATATACATTGTATTTTTCGTTCATAAAGTTGTTAATTAATTAATAATAAATAACCTTTTTTCACTTCTTGCTTAAACACTAGTTAAAGGGTTAACACTAATTCACATTGTTTTAACAATTTATTCAATGTTAATAGTGTTGTTTTACTAGTGTTTATAAGATTAATAAAGTAGTCAAACAAACGTTTTTTGTAGGAAAATTGTTGACTATCGTATGTATAAAATATGTATAAAAAGTTATATGGATATTTAACAGGACCTAGTACAAAAACAACGTTTAAAAAAACTATTATTTAATAATGATTAATTTGAAAAATATCTTGGTTAATAAAGTTTCTTGCAAGTCTGTATGGTTTATGAGACAAGCAGGACGTTATTTACCTGAGTTTAGAGAAATCAGACTTAAAAATAAAGATTTCATCAAGCTTTGTCTAAACAGCAATTTAAGTTCAGAAATTACGTTACAACCAATTAAAAGATTCGACTTAGACGCAGCAATAATTTTTTCTGATATTTTAATGACCCCATACGCTTTAGGGCAAAACATAACTTTTGTAAAAAATAAAGGACCAAAGCTAAGTGAGTTTAGTATAAAAAATTTGGTGAAAAATAATAAAAAAGAATTTTCTCAAAAATTAAACCCAGTTTATAAAGCTATTGAAATAACAAGAAAAAAATTAGAAAAGGATAAATCCTTAATTTGTTTTATTGGGGCACCATGGACTCTTTTGATTTATATGCTTGGATTAAAAAAAGATGACAATAAGTTAGATTTAGATAAATATAATAAGTTCAATGATCAAATTGACCAAACATTAAAAGAGTTAAACGATTATCTATGTGCTCATATAGAAAATCAGATAAATGCTGGAGCAGATGTAGTTCAAATATTTGACTCATGGGCTGGCATAATACCAAAACAAGATGTTGAAGATTTTTGTTTTATTCCAAATAAAAGAATAGTTGATTTTTGTAAAAGCAAAAAAATACCAACAATATGTTTTCCCAAAGGTTTAAAAGAGAATTATGAAGCGTTTAATGATTATGTTAAACCTAATGGAATTAATTTAGATCCTGATTTGGATCCCCAGTGGGCTAGAAGCAGACTTAGAAATGTTGTTTTACAAGGAGGCCTTGAGCCGAAGATACTTTTAAAAACCAATGAAGATATTTTGAAAGCAGCGACGAAATACATTAAAACTTTTAAAGATATTCCATATGTTTTTAATCTTGGACATGGTTTACTTCCAGAAACAGATCCTGATAAAGTAAAAATGTTAGTCAATTTTTATAGGAATTATAATGAATGAAGACCATCCAAAAATAAAATTTGGTAAAACAGGCATACTTATAATTAACCTTGGAACACCCGACTCAACAGATTGGTGGGATATTAGAAAGTATTTGAAAGAATTTTTATCTGATAGAAGAGTGATAGAAGTTAACCCAATAATTTGGCAGATAATATTAAATTTGTTCATATTAACTTTTAGACCTGCAAAGACTGCTAAAGCCTATAAGAAAATATGGAGAAAAGAAAACAATGAGTCGCCATTATTGTTCTTTACAAGAGAGCAAGCAAAAAAGCTTAACAATAGAATTAAAAACGAGAGATTAGTAGTAGATTTTGCAATGCGTTATGGCAATCCAAGTATTAGTTCACGCCTGAACAAACTTAAAGACGATGGTTGCGAGCATATAATTATTTTACCTTTATATCCTCAATACGCTGCAGCAACAACCGCAACAGTTTGTGATGAGGTATATAGGTCCTTAATGAATATGAGATGGCAACCAAGTCTTCAAATTATACCGCATTATGAAAGTGAGCCAATGTACATAGATGCTCTTGTAAAAAGTATTGAAAAAAAAATTAAAGAAATTACCTGGAAGCCCGATTTAATTATTTCTTCATATCACGGAATCCCAAAATCTTACTTTGATAAAGGAGATCCATATCAATGCTATTGTCAAAAAACCACCAGGCTAATGAGTGAAAAATTCAATAAAATTGAAATTAAAACAACATTTCAATCAAGATTCGGACCCCAAGAATGGTTAAAGCCTTATACCGATAAAACATTAGAAAGTTTACCAAAACAAGGAATAAAAAACTTGCTTATAATTTGCCCAGGCTTTGCATCTGATTGTGTAGAAACTTTAGAGGAAATAAATATGGCTGGTAGGGAAAGTTTTATAAAAAGCGGAGGAAAAAATTTTGATCTTATACCTTGTCTTAACGATAGTTCCCAACATATAGATTTACTCCAACATTTGTTAAAAAGATATATTTACTAAATAGAAATGAGTTCTTTAATAATTTATTCATCAACTGACGGACAAACAAAGAAGATTTGTGAGACATTAAAAAATAACTCTATTAATAAAAATTCATATGACATTCTTTCTTTAGATGAAGTATTTTATAAAGAAGTAGAAAAATATGAAAAGATAATAATCGGTGCAAGCATTAGATATGGAAGACATAATCCAAGGGTCTACAAATTTATTAAAAAAAACAAATATATTTTAGATAATAAAAAGAGTGCTTTCTTTTCAGTAAATGTTGTCGCGCGTAAACTCGAGAAAAGTACTCCTGACACTAATCCCTACATTAGAAAATTTTTAAGGAAATCTAATTGGAACCCAAAAAAGCTTGGAGTATTTGCTGGTAAAATCGACTATCCCAAACTAGGCTTTATTAACAAAAATGTTATAAGATTTATAATGTTTGTCACTAGCGGACCTACGAACACAAATAACGTTTATGAGTTTACTGATTGGCAAAAAGTAAAAAAATTTATAAGAGAGTTTGATGAAATGTAAAATAATCTAATCAAAAAAGCTTAAGATGCTTAATTTTTCTAGAATTTCTTAACATTTAATTACTTAAATCGATAAATCGCTTAATTTTCACCTTTTTCTAGAAAATTTAATTAAATCTCAGGCTTGAAATTTATAAAAAAAGACATATATTTTTAGAACATTCCTTAAATCAACAATAATCACATGAATTTACAAGAATTAAAGCAAAAAAACCCAGCAGAACTTATTAGTGAGGCTGAAAAGCTAGGTATAGAAAATCCAAGCACTTTAAGAAAACAAGAAATACTTTTCGCGATACTTAAAAAGCTTGCAGAAAAAAACGAACAAATTACAGCCACTGGTGTTCTCGAGGTGTTGCAAGATGGATTTGGTTTTTTAAGAGCAATAGAATCTAATTACCTTCCAGGCCCAGACGATATCTATGTTAGCCCGAGTCAAATAAGAAGATTTGGATTACGAACTGGTGATTCTGTTGAAGGGGAAATAAGAGGCCCAAAAGATGCAGAAAGATATTTTGCTTTGTTAAAAGTAAATAAGATTAATTTTGATGATCCAGAAAAAGGGAAAAATAAAATTGCTTTTGACAATTTAACCCCTCTTTATCCTAACGAAAGAATAAAGTTAGAAGTTGAAACAACTAAAATTGAAAAGAAACCTGATAATACAGCAAGACTAATTGATTTGGTAAGCCCAATCGGAAAAGGACAAAGGTCTTTAATAGTTTCACCGCCAAGAGCAGGAAAAACAATTATTCTTCAAAATATCGCCCAATCAATAACAGCTAATCATCCAGAATGTTATCTTATGGTGCTGTTAATTGATGAAAGACCAGAGGAAGTTACGGATATGCAAAGATCTGTGAAAGGCGAGGTTGTTGCCTCAACTTTTGATGAACCAGCCTCAAGGCACGTAGCTGTCGCAGAGATGGTAATTGAAAAAGCAAAGAGATTGGTAGAGCACAAAAAAGATGTCGTTATTTTGTTGGACTCTATTACTAGATTAGGAAGAGCATACAATGCTGTTATACCAAGCTCAGGCAAAGTTCTCACAGGAGGTGTTGATGCTAATGCTCTACAGCGTCCTAAAAGATTTTTTGGAGCTGCGAGAAATGTAGAGGAAGGCGGTTCTTTAACAATTATTTCAACAGCATTAATAGATACCGGAAGCAGAATGGATGAAGTTATATTTGAGGAATTTAAAGGAACAGGAAACTCAGAATTAATTTTAGATAGAAAAGTTGCCGATAAAAGGATCTACCCAGCACTCGACATAACTAGATCTGGTACGAGAAGGGAAGAATTGTTATTTGCTAAAGATGAATTGTCTAAAATGAATGTTCTTAGAAGAATTATAAGCCCAATGGGAACCATGGATGGAATTGAGTTTTTAATCTCGAAATTAAAAAATACTAAGAATAACTCAGATTTTTTCGACTCAATGAACAAGTCAGCCAATTAGTTATTTATTGAATTGTTTGATTATTAAAACTTATATCGTGTAGATAAAAACTAATTATATTTTCTAAAACCTCAATTTTATCTTTTATTGTCAAAGCCTCCAATAGCTTTTGCTTTTCCTCATTAGTTACCGGCGAGATCATAGATAAAGTATTAATTTTTTGCATTTTATCTAACCTTTCAAATTCTCTCCAGTTAAGCAATAATCCATTCTTTTTGAAAAAAATCTTTGCTTTGCTCATTAGATTTTCAACTCCATGGTCTTCAGTTAAATTGTTCAAATCAATTTCAAAATTTTTATAATCAACTTTAAACTCTCTGTATAATTTGTTATTTTTTACTTCTTCTAAAATATTAAATCTTATAATTCCCGTTAGATTTATCAAAATTCTACCATCCGGACTTTTTTGTAAATCACTGATTTTTCCTAAGCACCCAACTTTATAAACTTTATTTTCATCTTTTTGTGACTGAACCATGCCCATGAGTTTATCTTTATTATAAGTGTCGTTAACAAGGTCTAAATATCTTTGCTCGAAAATATTTAAAGGGAGATTTGTCTTTGGAAAGTAAATTACCCCACTTAAAGGAAAAATTGGAATAGTATCAGGAAATGTTTTCATAAAGTTATTATAATAAAAAATTTATTTAACTGGTAGCGACATTTTATTTAGGTTGACCGCTCTAGATGCCTTATACTATACTTTAATTTAATGCGGGCATAGCTCAGTGGTAGAGCGTCTCGTTGCCAACGAGAAGGTCGAGGGTTCAAGTCCCTTTGCCCGCTCCAGAATATGAGTGATTTAGCTAAAAAAAAATGTATTCCATGTGAAGGAAATATCCCTCCATTCGATAAGAGTGAAATACATAAATATTTGAAGAAAGTTGATGGTTGGGATGTGAAGAGTAACGAAGATAAGAGTTATTTTTTAAAAAAAGATTTTAAATTTAAAAATTTTATTGAAAGTCAAAATTTTACAAATAAAGTTGGTGAAATAGCTGAAAAAGAGAACCATCATCCTGATATTTCTTTTGGCTGGGGTTATTGTAGCATAAAAATTTTCACTCATGCAATAAAAGGCTTAGCTGAAAGTGATTTTATTTTGGCAGCAAAGATAGATCAAATTTGATTAGTGGAAGAAATGTCGAATACCAGTGAACAACATTTTTATTTTCGCTTTATTAGCATAATTAATAATTTCTCTATCCTTTATAGATCCACCTGGTTGAATCACAACTTTTACTCCTGCTTTTACTAATAAATCCAAACCATCTGAGAATGGAAAAAAAGCATCCGAAGCTGCTATTGCATTAGAAATTTTCATTGGCTGAAATTTTTTAGCTTTTTGGATGGCAATCTTACAACTATCCAATCTACTTGGCTGGCCACCTCCGATACCAATAGTAGAAAAATTATTACATAGCACTATTGCATTGGATTTTACGTACTTACTAATGTTGAATGCAAATTCTATTTCGTCAAGCTCCTTTTTGCTTGGTTTCAATTTTGTTACACATCTGAAGTTTTTCTTTTTTACTATTTTATTATTTCTATTTTGAACTAAAAAAGAGCCATCAAAAGATTTTATATACATTTGATTTTTATATTTGAAATTAGAAATATCAATAATTCTTAAATTTTTCTTTCTCTTTAAAATCTTAAGCGATTCTTTGTCAAAACCTCTTGATAATATCACTTCAAGGAAATTTTTAGTTATTTCACTAGCAATTTTTTTATTCATTTTATAATTACAAGCTATAACGCCCCCAAAGGCGCTAATCGGATCACATTTGTATGCATTTTTAAAACTAATAAAAGGTTGTTTGCTTACAGATATTCCACAAGGGTTTGCATGTTTAATAACTACAGTTGCTGCTTTCCCTTTAAAAGATTGTAAAATTTCTAGACCAGCAAATAAATCATTGTAATTATTATAACTTAATTCTTTTCCATGTAGTTGCTTTAAACCAAGTTTTTTATCATCGTAATCACTTACATATATAGAGCTTTCTTGATGGGGATTCTCACCATATCTTAGACTTGAAAGTTTTCTTCCAAAAATTGTTTTTCTTTCAGGAAACCGAATATTAAGTTTGTTATTAAACCAATTAGCTATCATAGCGTCGTAGTAAGCAGTTAGACCGAAGGCCTTCGACGACATAAATTCTCTAAATTTTATACTTGTTTTTCCTCTGTTTTTTTCTAACTCTTTTATAAGTGGTTTATAATCATTTTTATTTGTAATTATTGTTACATTTTTAAAATTTTTTGCAGCTGCACGAACCATTGTAGGTCCGCCGATATCTATATTTTCAATAATATTTTTTGATTTTTTAGATTCCATTACAATTTTTTGAAAAGGGTAAAAATTAACAATAATTAAATCAATAGAAGAAAACTTTTGCTTGGACATTTGCTTCTTGTGAGTCTTATTTTGTCTATCATGTAAAATGCCAGCATGTACCTTAGGGTGTAGAGATTTAACTCTACCGTCTAACATTTCTTCAAATCCTGTATATTTTGATAACTCAGTACATGCGTAGCCAAGTTTTTTTATAGCTTTATAAGTTCCTCCAGAACTAATAATTTTGATATTATATTTTTTTAAAACTCTTAATAAAGAACTAATATTTTCCTTATCCGACACTGAAACTAATGCGTTTTTAATTTTAAGGTTCATAGCTAAATTTTCTTTTTAATATCCCATTCAAAAGACTTGTTTTTATTAACTAGATTACCTGAAATAGATATACAAGTATTATCTAATATCTTTCTTCCTCCAAGGTATATACCTTTTTCAATTTCAATATTTTCGTTTTTCATTGTAAAAATCAGAGATTTATTCTTAGAAATTTGTATTAAAGCACTACTTCCACTCATAGTTTTTACAGCTGCTAATTTTGGATTTAAATGAAATCTAAACACATACCTTATAGGAATTCCATCACTTTTTTTTATGATATGATCAACACCACTGAGCTTATTATCATTGTGATCTAAATATATCTCTCTTTTATGAATACAGCCAAAATTATTTTCGTACCCATTGTGAGAAATAGTACATCCAAATAAACGTTTGTCATTTTGAACATTAAGTTCTTTGGTTTTGAAAGAATTTTTAATTGAATTTCCAAAAACTCTATTGATTAATTTATTTCTTTCAAATTTAGTAATACTTGTATCATTTATTGTTAGAGTAGATTGACTAGCTGTTAATCTACTTATGAGTTCAGCTTTAGTTGAGATATTATTTCCAAATCCACAATTTGTAATTATTTTTACACCGTCAAGATAATATTCAAACGAGAGTGGACCAGATTGATAATTTTTAGAGAAATTTTTACTTGGGGGTTCACCAACATCTAAATAAAAAACTTGGTTTTTAGATCTAGCAATAAAAATATTTCCAACAATGCTCTTTTTCTCTCTTTTACTTATTTTGACATTATCTAAATATTTTTCAAAATTATTTAAGTCATTTTCAGAGTTTCCATTAAAAAGAGGTATTTGATTGTCCGGGGTCTGAAAAATTTTTATACATTCTAAATTTTTCTTAATTATATCCTCTAAGAATTCAGGTAAATATTTTTGGGCATCTTTTATGTTTTCTCGACACAATAAAAGATACTTTGTAAAAAAGATCAGATCATTTGCGCTTCTAGATAATGTAAAACCATCTTTATCGAAATGTGTTTTTACAAATTTCTCTAGTTCTTTGATTCCAATATTAAAATTATCTTCATTTTCCTTAAAAACTAAACCTGATAATATCAGAGCAGTTAAAACCTCTAATTTTTTTGTAGGATTTTTTTCAAATTTAAAATTTTTTTTAATATGATTACATTGACGAATGATGTTCTGAAAAAAAATTTTTTTAAATTCAAAAGTACCGTTATTTATAATAATATCTACATTAAGCATCCAACTAATTACTCTAGAACTTAAAGTAGAAGTGTCCCAAATTTTCCTTTTAAAATTTGAATATTTGATAATCCAAAGATAGATTATTTTCTGAACATGTTTTTCATCTGTTTTTCTATTAATTGTGCTAAGCCATAAATAATTGTGATATTGATAGATTTGTTTATTTTTCTTTTCCAGCCAAAAATCATTTGGGCTTACTTCACTTAAGTTAAATGATTTTTTTGTGTATGGAGATATTAGTGACAATAAAAATGGGTTTGGATTAAAAAAAACTTGAATTGGAATTTTAGAATTAAGAGAATTATTGTAATAGCTTGTGGAAAAATATAATTTTTTAAAAAACTTTATAAAAGTAACTTGAAGAGCAACTAAATAAAAATAGGCACTTTTTAAGCCAAACATTTATTAATTTTTTCTTAGAATTTCTATGTTCTTTTTTAGATCACCTTTATTCTCGTTAAATATAGTAGATCCTGAAACTAAAATATTTGCTCCAGCTTTTTTTGCTAAGGAACAATTTTCAAAATTTATTCCACCATCAATCTCAATATCTACTTTAAGATTCTTTTTCTCAATTAAGTCTTTCAATAATTTTGTTTTTTCTAATACTTCAGGCATAAATTTTTGCCCGCCAAAGCCAGGTTCAACACTCATAATTAGCACCAAATCGATTTTGTCTAGATGATTTTCTATAAGATTAATCCTCGAATTAGGCTTCAAGGAAATTCCAACTTTTTTATTTTCTTTCCTAATAAGATTGATAGTGTTTGAAATATTACTTGTTGCTTCTGGATGAAAAGTAATTATATCTGCCCCAGCATTTGCAAATTCTTTTACAAAATTATCGACGGGTGATATCATTAAATGAACATCAAAAGTTTTTTTGGTCAAAGGTCTTAGTTTTTTTATTACCTCAGGTCCAATAGTTAAATTTGGAACAAAGTGCCCATCCATAACGTCTATGTGAATATAATCAGCACCAGCTTTTTCGAGCGCAACAACTTCACTTCCCAACTTACTAAAATCAGCTGATAAAATAGAAGGCGAAATTTTAATCGAATTACTCATAATTTATTTATATTTTAATCCAAAACTTTGTCAAAAAATAAGCTTAATTAAACAGTTGATATAATTGTCTTGAAAAATCACTTTCTAAAGGAAAAGCAAGCATTCCCCATACATCATAGCCTAATATGTAAGGCATCGCGTAGAATCTAAATAAATAAAAGAACCACGCAACATACAAAGCTATGAAAGGACCAAATAAAAAGCTTGGAGTAATAAACTTAAACAAATTGATTATGGGATTAGTTGTTTTTACAAATATTCTCATGAAAAAAAAAGTAGAGTCTTCTCTTTGAAAGATGTTCATGAATGCACGACCTATTAAAGTCCACATAATAGTTCCTAAAGCGTAATCTAAAACAATTGCCCAAGTTGGTATCATGTTTGTAAATTACCACGATTTAGGTAAAAAAAAAGGGGCGAATAAATCGCCCCTTTTAGTTTTAAATAATTGTTAATTAGTGTTGCTTACCAAGAATAGCCTTACCTGTTGGTATTCTTGTATCGTCTACTAATTTTTGTGTAGCTGGGCTTGGTTCTTTAGTCATTAAACTGACTACCACCATTACAACTAAACAAATTGGTGCTCCGATTAAACCAAATCTTAAGTGGTCGATACCTAAGAAAGGAGTATTTACACCGCCCCATATCGGAACTGAGAATTTAGGGAACACCCATGTTAAGTAAACTGTTCCTGACACAATTCCTGCTATGATACCGGCGATTGCACCTTCTCTAGTAGCTCTCTTCCACCATACACCAAGTACAAGTGGGAAGAATAAGCCTGACATTGCAAAGTCGAATGCCCAAGCAACCGAACCTAAGATACTTGTTAGCCTGAAAGAGGCTATGTAAGCACCAGCAGCTCCGATTAATACTAGAAGTACACGAGCAACTAATAGTCTTTTAGATGTCTCCGCTTTTGGATTTATGATCTTGTAATAAATGTCGTGTGATAACGCATTTGATATCGCAAGAACTAATCCATCGGCAGTTGACATGGCAGCAGCCATACCACCAGCAAACACAAGTCCTGAGATCACGAACGGTAGACCCGCTACTTCTGGAGTAGCTAATACTACAACGTCACCTCTCATGAACCACTCGTTCAACTGAAGTACTCCGTCACCATTAAAGTCTGCAATAAATACTTGCTTAACTTCAGACCATCTTTGAACCCACTCTATTGACTGAACTTCAGAAATAGATTTTCCGATAATTCCAGTTGGTAGATTAGGATCCATCAATGCTAATTTAGACAATGTCGCTAACATAGGCGCTGAAGAGTAAAGTAAGAAAATAAAGAATAGCGACCAAGCTACTGATTTTCTTGCTGCTCTTACTGTAGGAGTTGTAAAGTATCTCATTAAGATATGAGGTAACGATGCAGTTCCCACCATCATACAAATCGCTAACGATAAGTATTTCCAGACAGCCATACCACCTTCAGGTACTCCAGAGTGAGTTCCAGAGATGTATTTCAATCCTCCTGGTACCCCAGCTGCTTTCATATCTGCGGCGCTGTTTTTAACTAGTCCAAATTGTTGTTCAAGTTCGCCAAGTCTTGCAACCTCATCACCCAACATCAAGTGAGGGAAAATTCCTCCACCTACGTTAGAACTAATCCAGAATACTGGTATTAGGTATGCGATGATTAATACAATGTACTGAGCAACCTGTGTCCAAGTTACGGCTCTCATTCCACCAAGCATTGAACAGATAAGGATACTTATTAATCCTACCCATACACCTGCTTCAAACGGAATTCCAAGAGCTCTAGAAGCAATTGTTCCCGTAGCATTAATTTGTGCTGTTACGTAAGTAAATGATGCTATGAAAAGCACGAATACTGCGCAAGCTCTTACGAGGTTACCACCGTATCGTGTTCCGATAAAATCAGGAACTGTGTAACATCCAAACTTTCTTAGGTACGGAGCCATTAGTGTTGCAACAAGTACGTATCCACCTGTCCAACCTACTAAGAAGGCCATATAAGTATAGCCACCAAAGTAAACTCCACCCGCTAAAGCTACGAATGATGCACCTGACATCCAGTCAGCTGCTGTTGCCATTCCGTTAAATACGGTTGGCACTTGTCTTCCTGCAACATAGTAGGCATCTACTTGAATGGTTCTTGATAAATATCCGATTAAGGCATAAATCAATACCGTGAAAGCTACGAACATCACTCCGATGTTTTTAGCTGACACACCTGCTTGCTCTGCTAATGCCATCAAAATGATGAACACTAAAAAGCCACCAGTGTAGGTACCGTATATTTTAGGAAGGTTTTGTATAAAATCTCCTTTAAACATTAGTCATCCTCTCTTTCTGAGAAGCCATGTTCTTCGTCGATTTTTTCTTGTTTATTTGCAGTCCAAAACAAAATTATCACAAAGGCAAGAAGTGATCCTTGCGCAGTCATGTAATATGCTAGTGGATAGCCAAGAAAAGACATCGTGTTCAGTTCTGAACCAAACATGAAGATCACTAATGAGAAGAAAGCCCAAAGAACCAATGTAACTATCATATGGTTTTTGGTCTTATTCCAATATGCGTCTTTATTTGACATATTTCCCCCTATTTATTTTTTAACTTTTTACGTAAAAAGTACTCTTATTGCTGGGGAGCATACTGATTATGAGTTGAATTAAAAGAGAAAAAAGGACCCCAAAACCAAATTGAAATGCTATAAGACAAGTAAATAAAGGGTTTTTTAAATACAACGTGAAATTGAATCTAAATAAATTGCGAAACACTCTTAGAACCACTCTAATTGACATTTGGGAGTACGTGATCCCTATTTGGAAAATTTCAGGACTATTTAAAAGCATTAAATCAAAAAAAGATTTAGAAAATTTCATTCAGGAAAGATCTGCTCATGTCACTCAAACTACTCTTTACGGTTATTTAAAAACAAGAATTGGAGTTAAATATATTGCTATGATGGAGGATGAGGTTTTTTTAAAATCCATCAATATTGCAAAATGGAATATCTATATGGTTGCTTTAGCAGACTGTACTTTCTATGTTTTTTCATACCTAATTTCAGAAAAAAACTTGAAAGAGAATGATTGCAAAGAAATTTTTTTAAATATTTTAGAAAGTGAAAAAATAAACGGATTAAGTGATGAAATTTTCGACAGAGGTAAAAAAAACTTTTTAGAAAGGATTGATAAAATAAATTTTACAAACTATCATTTAAACGATCCTTTCAAAGAAAGTGGGCAAGCTTTATACTACTGGTCGCCAATTGCAGATGAGTTGAAATCTCTTGATAAAAAAATTGTTTTAAACTCTATACATTTAAAATGGGGATTGATGAAGGATGAGTTTAAAAAATTAACTAAGAATTTAAAATTTAATTAACCTTTATTTTGTCTATTTTCTACCAAGGACGTAACAACGCTGGGATCTGCAAGAGTAGTTGTGTCTCCTAAGTTGTCTGGTTCATTAGCAGCAATTTTTCTTAAAATTCTTCTCATAATTTTTCCAGATCTTGTTTTTGGTAATCCTGGTGCAAATTGAATCACATCTGGTGTTGCTATTGGCCCAATTTGTTTTCTTACCCATAGTTTAAGATCTCTTTCAAGATCACCAGTTGGGTTTTCTCCAGCATTCAGTGTTACATAACAATATAATCCATTTCCTTTAATGCTATGCGGAAAACCTACCACAGCTGCTTCCGCAACTTTTGGATGGGCAACAAATGCACTTTCAATTTCAGCAGTTCCAAGGTTATGGCCTGAAACTATAATTACATCGTCTACTCTTCCAGTTATCCAGTAGTATCCATCTTTGTCACGCCTGCAACCGTCACCAGTAAAATATTTTCCATCAAATTGAGAAAAATATGTATCTATAAATCTTTGATGATCTCCGTAAACTGTTCTCATCTGACCGGGCCATGAAGAGGCCATACAAAGTCGTCCTTTACCCTCTTTTTTAATTACCTTGCCATCTTTATCAACTAAGACAGGTTTAATACCATAAAATGGTTTTGTAGCAGAACCAGGTTTTAAATCTATGGCACCAGGTTGAGGTGCTATCAAAATTCCACCTGTTTCTGTTTGCCACCATGTATCTACTATTGGGCACCTTGAATCTCCAACAGTCTTATAATACCACATCCAAGCTTCAGGATTGATTGGCTCTCCAACGGTACCTAATAACTTCAACGTTTTCCTGCTTGTTTTTTTAACTGGTTTATCTCCTTCTCTCATCAAAGCTCTTATTGCTGTCGGAGCTGTATAAAAAATATTTACCTTATGCTTGTCTACAATTTGCCACCATCTTGAGCTGTCAGGATAATTTGGAACTCCTTCAAACATTATAGTAGTGGCCCCATTTGAGAGTGGGCCATAAATAATATAACTGTGCCCTGTAACCCAACCAATGTCTGCAGTGCACCAATAAATATCATTAGCCTTATAGTCAAAAATATATTGGTGAGTCATTGAAGCATAAACCATATAACCACCTGTTGTATGAAGAACGCCTTTTGGTTTACCAGTAGAACCAGATGTATAAAGAATAAATAGTGGATCTTCTGCATTCATCTCTTCAGGTTCACATTTAGCAGGTACTGATGAAATTAATTCTTTATAAGATACGTCTCTTTCATTGTTCCAATCAACCTGATTACCAGTCCTTTCAACTACTACACATTTTTTTACTCCAGGGCATTGATCTAAAGCCTCGTCAGCAATTTTTTTTAGTGGAATTATTTTTCCACCTCTGACTCCTTCATCTGCAGTTATTAAATATTCAGACTCACAATCAGTAATTCTAGTAGCTATTGAGTCAGGAGAAAAACCACCAAAAATAATTGAGTGAACAGCACCAATTCTTGCACAAGCTAACATTATGTAAGCTAATTCGGGAATCATGGTTAAATAAATTGTAACTCTATCTCCTTTTTGTATGCCTAAACTTTTTAACCCGTTTGCAGCTTTACATACATTCTGGTGTAATTCTCTGTAAGAAATTTTTTTTGTATCAGCAGGATCATCGCCAACCCAAATAATTGCTGTTTTGCTAGGATTTTTCTTTAAATGTCTATCTATACAATTCGCTGAAGCATTTAAAGTTCCATCATAATACCATTTTATTTTAACTTCATCTTTGCTGTACTTAACATCTTTAATTTTTGTGTACTTTTTCATCCAAGTAATTCTTTTTCCCTCTTTGGCCCAAAACTTATCGTTTTCTTTGATAGACATCTTATATTTCTTTTTATATTTTGAATCGTTTACGTAAGCATGGTTTGCCCAGCTATCTGAGACTTTTATTACTGAATTACCGTCACTGTCTTTTGACAACGTAGGAGCTTTAAAATTAATTCGTCTTGCTTTTCTAGCTTTTTTTTTGGATTTTTTTCTTTTTTTTGATTTTTTTGTTTTTTTTATACGTCTAATAACCTTTCTAGACTTTTTTACTCTTCTAGATTTTTTTCTAGACTTTTTTACTTTTGATTTTTTCTTTCTTTTCTTTTTAGCCACAAATACCCCAAATTTTTTTATACTTTACCCATGTTACAAATAATTTTCCAGCTTTTATAATCTATTGGCATTACTGATAACCTGCTCTGTTTTATCAACGCTAAATGAGAAATTTTCTTATTTTTTTTAATTTTTTCTAGAGAAATAGCCCTTTTAAATTTACTCACAAACCTAACTTGAACGGCTACAAATTTCCGTGTTTTATCAGTTTTATCGATAAACGCTGATTTAATAACTTGAACTATGCCAACAATTTCTTTTCCAATATTTGAATGGTAGAAAAAACACAAGTCACCATTTTTCATTTTTTTTAAATTGTTTGCAGCTTGATAATTTCTAACTCCATCCCAGGCAGCACCTTTTATGCCTGCCTTCATTTGCTGCTCAATTGACCAAACATCGGGTTCAGACTTAAGTAACCAATATTTCATTAAAACTTTAAACCTGGCCCTTTCATGTAAGGAGCATTTTTATCCAAAGGCCACCTAGATTTAGCCTCAACATCTATATTATTTAATAAATTTTTCTTAAATCTTTGAATTCCAGCCCAGGCTATCATAGCAGCATTATCGCCACAAAATTTAAGATTAGGGTAAATAGTTTTAAATCCTATTTCTTTTGAAAGTTTTTTTAAATTTTCTCTTATCGAAATATTAGCAGCTACACCACCAGCAACAACTAAATTAATATTCGATGTATTTATTTTTTTTTTATACATTTCAATTGCAACTTTTGTTTTTTTGCAAAGGATTTTGTTAATAGTATTTTGAAAAGATGCCGCAAGGTTAAATTTTAATTCATTTTTTCCGTTTATTTTTTTTGATTCTCTTAAAACTGCAGTTTTAAGTCCTGCAAATGATAAGTTACATCCTGCTTTATTTATTATTGGTTCTGGAAGTTTAAAAAAATCTTTATCTCCCAGTTTTGCAGCCTTCTCAACACTTGGTCCACCTGGATAACCTAGGTCAAGCATTTTTGCAGTTTTATCAAAAGCTTCACCTAAAGCATCATCAATTGTGGTCCCTAATTGTTCGTATTCATTTACATTTTTCACAATTAAAAATTGAGTATGACCTCCAGAAATTAATAAAAGCAAATAAGGGAATTGAATATTGGTTTCTAATCCTGGACTTAGAGCATGACCCTCTAAATGATTGACTGCAACAAATGGTTTATTTGAAAATGCAGCAATTGATTTACCTATGTTTAGTCCCACTGTTAAACATACAATTAAACCTGGACCAGCAGTAGCCGCAATGCCATCTATCTTATCTAAAGAAACTTTACTTTCCTCTAAAGCAGCTTTAATTATATATTCAATATTTTCTAAATGCGCTCTAGCAGCTAATTCAGGCACCACTCCTCCAAATTTTTTATGCTCTGAAATCTGACTTGAAACGATATTTGATAAAACATCTGCAGTGCCCTTATCATTTTCCCTTATTACAGATGCTGCAGTCTCATCGCAGCTTGTTTCAATTCCTAAAAATATAATCTTTTTTGTCATCTCCTTTAAAAATTAAAATAGTATAAAATACTTCTATCAAATATATAATCAATTAATGACAAAAATTACAATTGGAGCTCGAGGCAGTAAACTTTCATTAGCTTATGTGGCTAAAGTTAAAGAGCTATTAATAAAAAACAATAATGACCTTAAAGAGGAAAATATTACTTTTAAAGCCATAAAAACATCAGGAGATTTGAATTTGAATAAAAACATCTCAGAAATAGGTGGAAAAAATTTATTTTGTAAAGAAATTGAGGAAAGCTTATTAAAAAAAGAAATTGATATCGCTGTACATTCTCTAAAAGATATGGAGGCAAATGAAAATGAGAGCCTTTTGATAGCAGCATATTTAAAAAGAAACGATTACCGAGATGTAATAATAAGTGAAAAAATTAAAAGTATTTCTGATTTAAAAAATGGTGTAAAAATCGGCTCAAGTTCAAAAAGGAGAGAGCTTCAATTAAAAAAAATTAATAATGAAATTTCTGTAATCAATATTCGGGGAAATATTGATACTAGAATAAATAGAATTAACGAGAACAACTTAGATGGAATCATTCTTGCAGCTGCTGGAGTTAAATCACTTAAACTCGATAAAAGGATCAGCTTAACTTTTGATTGTGAACATATTTTACCAGCAGTGGGTCAAGGAATAATTGCTGTTCAATGTAGAAAGGAAGATGAAATTAAAAATTTAATAAAAAAAATAAACGATAGCACAACTAGTATTTGTGCGATAGCTGAAAGAAAAATGCTTCAAACAATCGGAGGCGATTGCGATACTGCAATAGGTGGGCTAGCTGAAATTGAAAACCATAACTTAAAACTTAAAGCTCAGCTTTTTTCGGATAGTGGTCAAGAGAGTTTTGAGTACGAACTTATTGGAAGAGAAGTTGACGCTTCTTTTATCGGAAAAAGTGTTGGAGAAAAATTATTAGATTTAGCTGGAGAAAAATTTAAAAAAAAATGAATATTATAATAACTAGACCATTTATAGATTCTGAGGATTTAATGGGAAAATTATTTTCTTTAGGTCATAAAATTATTCACGTACCTACTTTAAAAATCTCAAAAGCAGAACTTGATCCTATTGATCCTGAAAAATATAACGCTTTTATATTTACAAGCGCTAATGCAATTAGGAATCTAAAACTATTAA
Source organism: uncultured Pelagibacteraceae bacterium (assembly GCA_902632145.1). Lineage (GTDB taxonomy): Bacteria > Pseudomonadota > Alphaproteobacteria > Pelagibacterales > Pelagibacteraceae > Pelagilacustribacter. Next base: position 77,633 of record CACPBH010000001.1, read on the forward strand.
AACAAGATAAAAATAAACTTTGCTTCTGCGTTGGCGCAATTACAGAAAAGATTGTAAGGCAACAAGGTTATAATAATACTATTTCAGCAGGCGGGACGATAAATGCTTTAAAAAATATTATTGTTAGCTCAGGTGACTTAAATAAAAAAAAAGTCTTAGCGTATATATGTGGAGATAATATTACTTCAGATTTAGATTTAGAACTACAAAAAGAAGGTTTTCAAATTGAAAAAATCATCAATTACACTTCAGAAAAAATTAAAGAATTAAACACAGATACGATTAATTTAATCAACGATCATCCTCCTGACATAATTTTTGTTTACTCAAAAAGGAGCGCTGAAAGCTTTATTGAACTTATGAAAAAATATTCATTTAAAGGGCTAATGACAGACTCAAAAGTTATGTGTATAAGTGAGAAAGTTTTAAATGTATTTAAACAGACTGGTTGGAGAAGGCTAGAAATTTTCGAAGCTGGAGAAGAATTAACAAAATTAAAGAAATAATTGAATGGAAGTATTAGAAAATTTTAAAAATTTGTTTTTTGATGTTTGGAACAAGGGAATATCTGGAGTTAATATTTCTGAAATTGTTATAGCCTTGCTAATATTTCTTTTTTTTCTTTTTTTAAGAGGCATCTTTTCAAAATTTGTTATTAAGCGATTAGAAAATTATGTATCAAAAACTACTAATAATTTTGATAATTCATTAGTTTTTTCTATGGAGGGACCTGCAAAGTTTTTTCCAATTGTTTTAGGGTTTTTTGTATCTACAAGTTATTTAACTATTGAAAACCAGACTGCAGAATTTCTTGAAACTATTAATCGTTCATTGATAACAATTTTAATTTTTTGGACTTTTCATCAAATAATTGGCCCACTTTCAGTTGTCATAAAATCAATAGGAGATCTAATTTCGCGGGATCTTGTAAACTGGATTATAAAAGCAATTAAAGTTTTAATTTTTATATTAGGAGTAGCCGCGGTATTAGAACTTTGGGGAATTAAAATTGGTCCTATCATAGCTGGTCTAGGTTTATTTGGTGTTGCGGTTGCATTAGGAGCACAAGACTTATTTAAGAATCTTATTTCAGGAATTTTAGTTTTAGTCGAAAGAAGATTCCAAGTTGGAGATTGGATTTTTGTAGAAGATGTTATAGAGGGCACAGTCGAGTCTATTGGCTTTAGATCTACTGTTGTTAGAAGATTTGATAAATCTTTAGCCACAATACCGAATTTTCAATTCGCTGAGAAAGCAGTAATAAATAATTCTCAAATCACCAATAGGAGAATTAATTGGATAATAGGTCTTGAATACAGAACAACCAGCAAGCAACTTTCAGAAATTAAAAAAGAAATTGAAGAATATATTAGAAAAAGTGAGCATTTTACTACTTCTGATAACACTATTCTATCTGTGAAAATTGATCAGTTTGCAGCAAGTTCTATAGATATTAAATTGATATGTTTTACCAAAACTAAACATTATCTAGAATGGATGAAAGTAAAAGATATTCTTGCTATCGAGATCAAAAATATTGTTGAAAAAAATAAAGCATCTTTTGCTTTCCCGAGCACATCAATTTATGTGGAGAAAAATTAATGAAATCAATATTAATTCTATTCGATAATATAGTCAGTCTTTATATATGGGTTCTGATAATACATGTTATATTTAGTTGGTTAGTTGCCTTTAATGTTTTAAACACAAGTAATCGTTTTGTTTATTCTGTTCTAGATATTTCCTACAAACTGACAGCACCACCTTTAAATTTTATAAGAAAGTTTTTGCCTAACCTAGGGTCTATAGATATCTCTCCAGTAATACTTATTTTAGGATTAATGTTTTTTAGAAATTTAGTTTTTGAAATGCTCGCACCAGGATTATTTTTAAGATGATTATTGATGGAAAAAAAGAAGCAGAGATTATTAGAAATGAAATTAAAAAAGAAATTTCAGATTTAAAGAAAAAGAGTGGCAAAACACCCAGTCTTACAGTTATCTTGATAGGAGATTTTGCGCCCAGTTTAATATACGTGAAGAATAAAGAAAAAAGCGCTAAAGAAGTTGGTATAAACTCTGAAATAATTAGATATCCAAAAAATGTGGGTGAAAAAGACATTTTAGAAAAAATTAAAGAACTAAATAAAAACGATGAAATTTCTGGTATCTTAGTTCAGCTTCCTTTGCCCAGCCAGATAAGTAAGGAGAAAATAATTAATGCAATTAATCCTTCAAAAGATGTAGACGGTTTTAATCCAATAAATGTTGGCAATCTCTCATCAGGTTATGACTCAATCGTTCCTTGCACACCTTTAGGATGTCTTTTGTTGATTAAAAAAATAGAGTCAAATTTAGCAGGCAAACATGCTGTTATAATAGGAAGATCTAATTTAAATGGTAAACCAATGGCTCAATTATTATTAAAAGAAAATTGCACCGTAACTATAGTACATTCAAAAACAAATAATTTACAAAATGAGTGTCTCAAAGCAGACATTTTGGTAGCGGCCGTAGGAGTTCCTAATTTGATCAAAAAAAATTGGGTAAAAAAAAATGCGATCGTGATAGATGTAGGTATAAATAAAGTAGGAGAAAAAATAGTAGGAGATGTAAACTTTGACGAATTAAAAGATAATGTTAGAGCAATAACTCCTGTTCCTGGGGGTGTAGGACCAATGACAATTGCATGTTTATTAAAGAATACTTTAACGTGTTTTAAAGCTCGCTTGATCTAGATTTTTCAATTTTTAAGTACCTACTATTTCTAAATCTTATAATAACTGTAGCAATCGCAACTATTAAAATAGCTAAAGAAATATAAATCAGGTTGGCAGGGTCACTTTCTTTATCTTGTAATATTATGAACCGTGCCAGCGCTGTAATAGCTATGATTAAAGGATAAGTTATTCTTACGGATTGAGTTTCCCAATAAGATCTCACTAAACCAATTACTTCGATATAAATGAACATTAAAAGCAAATCAGCTAATGTAATGTCTTTATTTTCGTACATCTCTTTCATTTCCAAAAAGAAAGCAATAATAGTTGATATAAGAACAACTATAACTGCAACTAACTGAATATTTCGAATCGAACTGTTCATTTGATATTAATCTATCAAAAATTTAGGCTTTATTTAACTGTTTAGAGTGAAATTTTATGAAATTTTCAACTTTTCTTTTATTAAAGCTTTTATTCTCCTCAAAAGAAACTTTTTTCATTGAATAAGCTTTATTTTTTGTCCTTCTTGAAAGAATAGTTATGTTCCCCTTGCACAAATTTAAAATGATATCACCAGATACTTTGCTTCTTTTTTTATCAATCAATTTTTGTAATTTTAATCTTTTTTTTGAAAACCAGTAACCATTATATACTAGCTCAGCATACTCTGGCATTATTCTCTCTTTTTTATGAGTGGTTTCTTTATCTAGAGTTACAGATTCTATAGCTCTGTGCGCAGTATACAACAAAGTTCCACCTGGAGTTTCGTAAACACCTCTAGATTTAATTCCAATAAATCTATTTTCAACTAGATCAACTCTCCCTATTCCGTTTTTTCCTGCCAGACTATTCAATTTACTCAAAAGCTTTTCAGGACTTAATTTTTTTCCATTTACTGCAATTGGATCACTGTTTTTAAAAGTAATTTTTACTCTTGTAGGTCTGTTAGGAGCTTTTTGCGGCGAAACTGTTCTCTGATAAATAAATTCAGGGGCAGAGTTTTTTGGATCCTCTAAAACTTTACCCTCTGTTGAGGTATGAAAAATATTGTCATCCACGGAAAATGGTGGAGCACCTTTTTTATCTTTAGGAATTGGTATATTATTCTTTTTAGCATATTTAATTAAATCTGCTCTTGATTGTAATTTCCATTCTCTCCATGGTGCTATAGTTTTAATTTTATTTTTACCAAAATACGCGTAACCTAGCTCAAATCTTACTTGATCGTTGCCTTTTCCAGTTGCGCCATGAGAAACTGCGAAAGCCTTAAATTTTTTTGCAATCTCAACCTGCCTTTTTGCAATTAATGGCCTAGCAATAGATGTGCCTAATAAATATACTCCTTCATAAACTGCATGAGCTCTTATCATCGGAAAAACATAATCTTTAACAAAAATATTTTTGAGATTTTCAATAATTATTTTTTTAACGCCTAGTCTTTTAGCATTTTTAATAATTTTTTTTTTATCTAAAACTTGACCGATATCAGAGGTGTAAGCAATCACTTCAGCTTTATAATTTTCTTGTAACCATCTCAAAATTATAGATGTATCTAAACCACCTGAGTAGGCTAAAACAATTTTTTTCATTTAGCTGCAAGTTTTTTTTGCTGTGTTATAAGCCTTTGTAAATCCCATCATAGAATAGTGATCAGTTGTCTCAGCCCCTTTCGTGGTTCTTGCTTTTACAATTATGTCAGTTGCCCTTTTCATTAATTGAATAAATTTCTTTTCTTCCTGATCATCCAACAACCAAGCAAAATCTTTTTGTGAAAAAAAAGAATATCTTCTCTTCCCAGAGCTAGCGGTCACACTTGATGTCTTATAATCATGGCCACTTGTTAAACTCACTTCATCTTTGATTTCTTCAGAAGGCCTGAAAGTTACAAATAACTTTGATTTATTTCTTTTTACAGCAGCTGGTGCTCTTTTAGTTGGAACAGTTTGAGCAAAGCAAATTTTTCCCTTATCAGTTTCCGCTATAAAGCTTTCCCAGTTTTTATACTTTCCAGTTGATCTTGGCGTAACGGCAAAAGCATTCGCTGAGAATAAACATAGAATTAGTATTATAAAAATTTTTTTAACTGACATATTTTATTTTTATACTAAAAATTATCTAATTCAATGCCTTGTATTAAGGAGATGGATTTGGGTTATTATTATGGATAACATTAATCTTATTTAAAATTTCATCGGATAGTTCAATATTTACACTATCTATATTTTCCTTTAATTGTTCCATTGTTGTTGCCCCGATTATATTACTCGTAACAAAAGGTCTGGTGTTCACAAAAGCCTGTGCTAACTGAGCCATTGTCATATTAATTTCTTTAGCTAATTTATAATATTCTTCGTATGCTTTCATAGCTAAAGGATTTAGATGTCTTTCCCAACCTTTGAACAAAGCTTGTCTCGAGTTTTTTGGCATTTGACCATTTCTATATTTTCCAGTTAATGCACCTGTAGCAAGAGGATAATAAACTAGAAGTCCACATTTTTCTCTAATTGAAATTTCAGACATTCCGATTTCATAAGTTCTATTAACTAAATTGTAAGGGTTTTGTACTGACATCATTCTAGGTAATTTTTTATTTTTAGATAATTCAATATATTTTGATAGACCATATGGAGTTTCATTTGACATGCCAATGTATCTAATCTTTCCTTTCTGAATAAATTTTTCTAGGGCTCCTAGAACGCTTTCAAAGCTATTCCACTCTCCTTCATCACTATCAACAATATAATCTCTTTTGCCGAAGAAATTGGTTGATCTTTCGGGCCAATGCAATTGGTATAAGTCTATATAATCTGTTTTTAATCTTTTTAAACTTCCATCAATTGCTTTTCCAATTGTTTTTTCGTCAAAATTATTTCCTCCACCTCTAATCCAACTACATCCTGGACCTGCAACTTTTGAAGCTAAAATTATTTTTTCTCTATTTTTTCTTTTTTCAAACCAATTCCCAATCATAACTTCGGTTTTGCCATAAGACTCCGAGTTAGGTGGCACCGAGTAAAGTTCTGCGGTGTCAAAAAAGTTAACCCCTTCACTTAAGGAATAATCCATTTGTTCAAAAGCATCTTTCTCGGTATTTTGAGTGCCCCAAGTCATAGTTCCGAGACATATTAAACTCACGTCTAAGTCCGTAGTACCTAATTTTTTAAATTTCATAAAATTGTAATAATTATAGTAGTTTTTTAGGTCAATTTTTGCCTATTGAAAAGTATTTAAAAAAACTTATATATCTACTTATGGAAATCAATAAACAAAGATCTACTGTTCGTTCATCAGCGACGGAAGCTGTTATAGATCAAGGCTTAAGATCTTATATGCTTAAGGTCTATAATTACATGGCTTCAGGTGTTCTATTAACTGGATTTGTTGCTTTATTTTTTTTCAAAATGGCAGTGGTTACATCATCAGAGGGCCAAATAATTGGATTAACTAACTTCGGGAATTCAATATATGCATCAGGTCTAAAATGGGTAATAATGCTAGCTCCACTTGCGATTGTTTTTTACATGAGCTTTGGAATAGCAAAAATGTCAGCAGCTAAGGCACAAACTACTTTCTGGGTTTTTGCAGCTTTGATGGGTGCATCTCTTTCATCTATATTTTTAATTTACACTGGCGCAAGTATTACCAGAGTTTTCTTTATTACAGCTGGTACCTTTGGAGCAATGAGTATTTACGGTTATACGACTAAACGTGATCTTACTAAGCTTGGGTCATTTTTAATGATGGGTCTATTTGGAATTATTATTGCTTCATTAGTAAATATTTTTATGAAATCTTCTATGATGTATTTTGTAATATCAATTATAGGTGTGCTTGTGTTCGTGGGTTTAACAGCTTATGACACTCAAAAAATCAAAAATATGTATTTAGTAAGTGATAGCGGCGAGATGATGGGTAAAAAAGCTGTTATGGGTGCTTTAACACTTTACCTTGATTTCATAAATCTTTTCATCATGCTTTTAAGACTTTTCGGTCAAAGAAGATAATTATTTTATAAGTTTTAATTTATTCCAGCTAGTTCTATCTATTAGAAAATTTAGATTTTCCGACTTTTTAATTACTTTTCCGTCCTTATCTTTAATAAAATATTTTTCGTTAAAATAATTTGGCTTTAAATTTTTAGTAATTCTCAACACGGGTTTTTCAGATGCTCTCTGATAAACATCAAATGAAACTTCTTTTGTGCCAGTCGAAAAAGAATAATCTTTCCATGACCCATTAGACACCATTCTTGCATAAAGATTTAAAATACATTGAAGTTCTTTCTTGATAAAAAATTTATGCTTTTCATTTTTCTTAATATCATTATTTATAATTAATCTTATTTTATTCATATTTTATACTTGTTAATTAATGGTACCTGAAAAGCTGTAAATATAAAAGTAATTGGTAGAATGCCCCATACTTTAAAGTTTACCCAAGTGGTTTCAGGCTGTGTTCTCCAAACAATTTCATTCAATATTGCTAAAAATATAAAAAAATACGCCCATCTGAAATTTAATTTATCCCAACCAGTGTCGTTTAATTTAAAAGCGGTCTGTAAAAAGAATTTTAAGAAGTTTCTTTGAAAAAAGACTTTGCTCATAATTAATATTCCAGCAAAAATTAAATTTACTATGGTCGGTTTCATATAAATAAAAATTGGGTTGTTAAAATAAAGAGTAAGGCCACCAAATAGAGTAATAACTATACCTCCTATTAATGGTACATACGGTATCTTTTTTTCAACAAAGTACATAATTGCAACAGCTACAATTGTGGCGATAATTAAAGGAGGAATAGCAACAATGAGATTATTTCCACTTTTATAATAGATCGTAAAAAAGATTAATAAAGGTCCAAAGTCAGTAATAAATTTTAAAAATGACTTATTCACAAATTAAAGACTAACATATAATTCAACTATAACAAATTAGATATTGATTTTAGCAAAAAAATTACTAACTATTAAGAATGGCAATAAGTAATAGAGCTAAATTTTCAATTGGTGAAGTGGTCAAACACCGTCATTTCGATTTTAGAGGAGTAATATATGATGTTGACTTTGAATTTAATAATTCAGAGGAGTGGTACCAATCGATACCAAAAGAAGTTAGACCTAGAAAAGATCAACCTTTTTATCATCTTTTGGCTGAGAGTAATGACGTAACTTACGAGGCTTACGTTTCAGAGCAAAATTTACTTCTAGATAGCTCTAAAGAGCCAGTGAAGCACCCTCTCATTGAGGAAATTTTTTCAGGCAAAAAAGGATCAAGTTACTTCAAAATATCTAATTAATTTCTAATCGCCTAAAATAAAACAAAATTTATTCAAATCTGCGACACACAGACAAGGTAATAAAAGCATGTTTTAGCCTAATTGAGAATAATCTTATTGTATTACTCCCTCCCATTCTCAATTGGGCTTATAATTTAACTTCACAAAAAAAAAATATTATAGTAGTTAAACTAAATGTTAAATTTTTTTCACAATAGTTATATTTTTTTTTTAATAGAAAAATTAATAAATTTTATCAATTCAATATTTTTTATTTTACTATTAATTGCTCTGTCGTTTGCATTAGTTTTTTCTCCCCCTGATTATTTGCAAGGCGATAGTGTAAGAATAATGTATGTGCATGTACCGGCAGCCTGGATAAGTCTTGCTTCCTTCAGTTGTATAGCAATTCTTTCTATTTTAAATTTTATTTTCAAAATTAAAAACTTGAAATTAATTACAAAGAGTATTGCGCCTATAGGTTTGATGTTTACTTGTATTGCAATAGTAACTGGATCCATTTGGGGTCGGCCTACATGGGGAACTTTTTGGGCCTGGGATGCAAGGATAACCTCTATGGTAATAATGGCACTTTTTTATTTGGTTTTAATTTTTATACATAAATTTTTTGATGAAGATGATAAAGCAAACAAAATCTCAAGTATCATTGCAGTTATAGGTTTAATAAATATCCCAATCATCAAATACTCTGTAGAATGGTGGAGTACGCTACACCAGCCTGCAAGTATTAAGATTAGTGGAACAAGTACAATACATTCCTCAATGTTAACGCCTTTATTGCTTATGTTTTTTGTATTAATTTTATATTGTGCGCTAATTTTTCTAATGAAATACAAGACAGAAATCATTAGAATCAAGAAAAAAAATTTAAAAAGATATGATCAGTAACTTTATAACTATGAATGGATACGGGATTTTCGTATGGTCATCTTTTGTGATAACTTTTTTAGTTTGTGGGCTTGTTTATTACAAGACAAGAAAAACACTAAAAAAATATGAGAAGGAATTTGCCAAAGAAATTGAAGAACTTACTATTCAACAAAGAAAAACAGTTCTAAGAAATTCTAAAATCGCTTCGAAAATATTAGCATCATACAATAAAACGATTTAAAGCATTTAATGCTTCCAAAAAAAGTAAAAAAAAGGGCTTCTCTTTTAGCAATACTTCTATTTACATCAGTCATTGGAATTTTTTTGATTCTAAATGCTCTTAATAAAAATATTTTATATTTTAATTCTCCTACTGATATTAAGATAAATCAAAATATAAATTATGATAAAAAAATTAGAGTTGGTGGAATGGTGAAAAAGAATACACTTAAAATAAAAGATCAGGAAATAAGGTTTATAATTACAGATTTTAAAAATGAGATTAATGTTAGTTTTAAAGGAACAATACCAAACTTATTTGCAGAGGGCAAAGGGGTAGTGGCGGAAGGTAAGCTACAGGACAAAAAGTTTTTTGTCGCTGACAGAATTTTAGCAAAACATGATGAGAATTATATGCCTCCAGAACTAAAAAACATAATGAAAGAAAATGCTAAGTAATACTGGAAATTTTCTATTATTTATAAATATTTTTTTAAGCTCTTTAATTATTTATAGTTCCTTAAAATGTTTAAAAATAAAAAATAATTTAATTTTCAAAAATATTTACCAGATTAGCTTATTACAAAGCACTTTAGTTTTAATTTGTTTTTTTACACTTACTTCTGCTTTCATAGTCTCTGACTTTTCTTTAATCACTGTTTATCAAAACTCTCATTCATTAAAGCCTCTTTTTTATAAAATTTCTGGAACTTGGGGAAATCATGAGGGTAGTTTGTTACTTTGGGTTATAATACTTACAATTTTCTCATTTTTATTTTTAATTTTAAATAAAAATCACCCAAAGAATTACAGACTTTATACCTTAATAATTCAAAACTTATTAATCTTAGGTTTTTTACTTTTTATAATTTTTAATTCTAATCCTTTTAGCTCTTTAATCCCTATTCCTAAAGAAGGGTTAGGTTTGAATCCAATATTGCAGGATCCAGCTTTAGCAATTCATCCTCCTCTACTTTATATTGGATTTGTAGGATCCTCCATATATTTTTCTGCAGCTATGGCTTCAATGATTTCAAATTACTCTGGCAGTTTATTTGCGCAATCAATCAAAAGTTGGGTTTTGATCTCTTGGATTTTTCAAACATTAGGTATCTTAGTTGGATCTATCTGGGCATACTATGAGTTAGGTTGGGGAGGTTTTTGGTTTTGGGACCCAGTTGAAAATGCATCCTTACTTCCATGGTTTGCAATGACAGCTTTGTTACACAGTCTATTAGTTTTAGAAAAAAGAAATACGCTTTATTTTTGGACAATAATACTTTGTTTAATGACATTTACTTTAAGTGTAACAGGTACTTTTTTGGTTAGGTCTGGAATACTTAATTCAGTTCATACTTTTGCTAACGATCCATCGAGAGGTATATACATTTTAATATTTTTAAGCTTAATGATTTTTGCATCAATTTATTTTTTATTTAGCAAGTATAAACCAACAAATGATTTGATTAATTCAAACAGCAAAGAAACTTTTGTTTTGATAAATAACTGGTTCATGATGTTTTATTTAATCACAGTGTTATTAGGTACTTTGTACCCAATATTTACAGACGCAATTTCGAATAATAAGATTTCAGTTGGCCCACCTTTTTACAATTCTGTGATCATACCAGTTGTAATAGTCTTTTTATTTTTTATGGCGATTGGACCGCAAGCCAAATGGATTAAAAATAAATTTTCAAACTTAAAAAGCATACTATTAATTCTTGTTGGAGCAATTATAATAAATTTTGCAATCGTTTACTTCTTAAAAAGTTACAGCTTAATTTCAAATTTAATATTAATATCTTCTTTATTTTTAATTATGTCGTCTATTTTTGATTTTTTCAAAAAAAGTAGATTGAGTTTTCCAAGAATAATTTCTCACTTATCTTTTGGTTTTTTGATTTTATTTATTGGATTGAATCACAATTTCTCTGTCGAAAAAGATTTTAATTTAAAACTCGGTGAAGCTAAAAAAATAGATGATTATGAATTTGCTCTTTTAGATCTTAAGTTAAGTCAGGAAAATAATTATAAAGCTGTTGTGGGCAAACTAGAGGTAAATAATTCCAATACTATGAAAAGAAGAATTTTATATCCCGAAATAAGAATTTACGATAGTCCTCAAACTCTTACATACGAAGCCTCAATTCAAACAAACTTTTTAGGAGACCATTATTTAACGATGAGTAATATTGATCGTTCAGAATATTATAATATTAAATTTCAGCACAAACCACTTATGATCTGGATCTGGATATCCGTACTCCTGCTTTCTTTTGGTGGGTTTTTAAGTTTATTTAAAAATGCAAAAAATAATTAAATCTATAATAGTTCTTCTGTTCATTTTTGTTCTTTTAGTATTTTACAATTCACTAAATAGAGAAACTAATTACAGCACTGACTATTTAGTAGGAAATAAATTAGCAAATATAAACTTAAAAAGTTTTGATGACAATAAAATCTATACTAATGAAGATTTTAAAAAAAGTCGCTATACACTTATAAATTTTTGGGCATCTTGGTGTGCTCCGTGCAGAGTTGAACATCCCTATTTAATGCAACTGTCAAAGGAAAAAAATTTAAAGATTTTAGGAGTTAATTTTAAAGATAAAAAAATAAATGCATCAAAATTTTTGAATGAGTTAGGGAATCCATATTATTATATGGCAAAAGACACTTCAGGAAAGCAATCAGTCAATTTTGGAATTTATGGAATACCAGAAAGTATTTTGATTAATAATGAAACAATAGTTTTAAAAAAATTTGTAGGACCGCTTAACGACCAAAATTTAAATGATATAAAGGAGATAATAAATTCCTTATGAGGTTTAAAATTTTGCTTATAATTTTTTTTCTTAGTCTAAACTTTAATCTCTATGCAAATGAGCTAGTGGAGGAAAGCAAGATACACAAAAACTTGAGGTGTTTAGTTTGCCAAGGTCAATCAGTTGCAGATTCTAATTCAGATTTTGCTTTGACTTTAAAAATGGTAGTCAAAGATTTGATTGATCAAGGAAAAACAGAGGAGGAAATTTATAGTTTTTTATCAGATAAATATGGAGACTGGATTTTATATAAGCCTAAAATTAATCAAGCAAACCTTTTACTTTGGGGCTTACCATACTTGGCTCTTATTATTGGCGGTGTAATTATTGTTTTTTTAATCAGAAAATCCTCAAAAAAAGCTTAATTGCAATCTGTACATACTAACTATTTAGTTGTATTTTTGAAATATGAAATTTCAATTTTTCACTTTTTTATTTACTTTAGTTTTTTTGGTGACATTAGCAAAAGCAAATGAAGGTGAGGCAGACATATCATTCTACACTGGAACTTTTGATGTGATTGATGAAGAAGGGGATGACCAAACTTCTTTGTTCGGTATAGAACATAAAAATCCTGATTTGTTCAGAGATACTTTCCTAGGGAAATTTAAACCAATTACTGGAGGATTTATAACTGGCGATAGTTCAGTATATTTGTATACAGGTGTTGAGGGCCAATATGGAATAGGTCCTATTAAAATTTTTCCAAGTTTTTCTCCAGGTTATTATGAAAAAGGTGACGGTAAGGATTTAGGAAGTATGCTAGAATTCAAAAGTGAAATTAAAATTGGCTTCGATATTTTTGAGAATTCTAAATTAAGTTACAGCTACAGTCATATCTCTAACAATGATTGGGGCGATACAAATCCAGGTACAGATAATCAACATATAACATTTTCAAAAAATTTTTAATAACAATGAATTTGAACGATTGTTATAATTTTGATGATTTTAGAAAATTAGCAAAAAAAAACTTACCTGCACCAATATTTCATTATATCGATGGTGGTGCAGACGATGAAACAACTTTAAAAAGAAATACAGAATCTTTTTTAAAATGTGACTTAGTCCCTAATATTTTAGCAAGTGTTGGAGAACCAGATTTATCTACTTCTGTATTCGGACAAAAAATAGATATGCCGCTCTTCCTTTCACCTAGCGCTATGCAGAGACTTTATCACCATGATGGAGATAAAGCTTCAGCTAGGGCTGCTGAAAAGTTTGGAACTTTTTACAGCATGTCAACAATGGCAACTTCCTCTATAGAAGAAATAGCTAATATTTCAGGAGGTCCAAAAATGTTTCAGCTTTACATACATAAAGATCAAGGTTTAACAGATAACTTAATAGATAGATGTAAGAGCTCAGGATTTAAAGCCATGTGTCTTACGGTCGATACAGTTGTTGCAGGAAATCGAGAAAGAGATCATAGATGGGGTTTTACAACACCGCCAAAACTAACATTAAAAAGCCTTCTAAGTTTTGTTACTCATCCTAAATGGGCTTTCAACTACTTAACGCATGAGAAATTTCAATTAGCCAATGTTTCTCATTGGACGAAAAAAGGATCAAGTATTGCAAAAGGGGTAATGGAGTACATCAATGAGCAATACGATCCAGCAATGAGCTGGAAAGATGCTGAATACGTTGTGAAAAAATGGGGAGGTCCTTTTGCTTTGAAAGGAGTTATGTCAGTTGAAGACGCAAAGAGAGCTGTTGAAATTGGAGCTTCCGCAATAATGTTATCCAACCATGGCGGTAGACAACTTGATGGATCACGATCACCCTTTGACCAACTTCCAGCTATTGCTGATGCTGTTGGAGGAAAGTTGGAAATTATTTTAGATGGTGGCATAAGAAGAGGCACTCACATTCTTAAAGCTTTGTCTTTAGGGGCAACTGCCTGTAGTTTTGGAAAAGGATTTTTATTTGCACTAGGCGCTGGAGGTCAAAAAGGAGTTGAGCAAATTCTTCAAAGAATGAGGGATGAGATACGAAGAGATATGATTTTACTTGGATGTAAAAGCATAAAAGAGCTAAATAAAACGAAAATTGCATATAGGTGATGCAAAAAAACTAGTTTGCAAAAGTATTAATAAATATTAGGTTTAAAATATGAAATTAGCAAAAAATTTAGATAGACTTGGAACGGAAACAGCTTTTAGTGTTTTGGCTGAAGCAAAAAAACTTGAAGCTCAAGGAAAAGAGATGATCCACTTGGGTTTAGGTCAGCCAGATTTTATGACACCTAAACATATTATGGACGCAGCAAAAAAAGCTATCGATGATGGACATCACGGATATGTTTTAGCGAACGGAATAGCTGAATGTAGGCAAGCTGTCTCAAGAAAAATTAAAAGTTTATACAAAAAAGAAGTTAGTCCTGATCGGATTATGATTATGCCTGGCGGGAAACCTACAATGTACTTTGCAATTCAAATGATTGGCGAGCCTGGTGCCGAAATAGTTCATCCAACGCCTGGTTTTCCAATTTATGAGTCTATGATTAATTACACTGGAGCTAAAGCAGTACCTTATGATTTAACAAAAGAGAAAGACTTAAAGTTTGATCCAGAAAAAATTCTATCGTTGATTACAGATAAAACACGACTTGTAATCCTAATAAATCCTAACAATCCTACGGGTAGTTTTGTAGAAAAACCAGCAATTGATTTTCTTGCCGAAGGTTTAAAAAAACATCCGCATGTCACGATACTTAGTGATGAAATTTATAGTAGACAAATTTTTGATGGAAAAGAGATGCCAACTTTTTTTAATTACCCTGATCTACAAGATAGGTTAATAGTTTTAGATGGATGGAGTAAAGCTTACTCCATGACTGGCTGGAGAATGGGTTGGAGTGTGTGGCCAGAAAATTTAATTCCTCATGTAACTAAATTAGCTATAAATAGTTTTTCTTGCGTGAACGCACCCTCTCAATTTGCAGGAATAGCAGCTTTAGATGGGCCCGATGATTCTATTCATCATATGATGGAAAAATTTGATCAAAGAAGAAAACTAATTCATAAAGGATTAAATGATTTACCAGGTGTGGAATGTAGTATGCCCGGGGGAGCATTTTATGCTTTTCCAAATGTGAAGGGAACAGGAATGAGTGGAAGCGAATTCTCAAAAAAATGTATGCATGAAGCTGGTGTGGCAATTGTGCCTGGAACGGCTTTTGGCAAAACATCAACAGATTACGTTCGTTTTAGCTTTGCAGCTTCGAGGGATAACATTCAAAAAGCACTAGAAAAAATTTCAAAAATGCTTAAGTAGGATTGATTATGAGTACTTTGCAAATGCCAAAAGTTGATAACGCAATTATGTCTAAAAAAGACAAAATTGCTTCGGATCTTCGTGGGATTATAAATTCTAAAAATGTTCTTTCGAACCCTGATGAATTAAGACCTTTTGAAACTGACGGCTTAACGGCTTACAGAAAAATGCCTCTTTTAGTAGTCATGCCTGAAACTGTTAATGAAGTTAGTCAAATATTAAAATATTGTAATGAAAATAAAATCAAAGTTGTCCCAAGAGGAGCTGGAACTGGTTTATCTGGCGGTTCGATGCCTTTAGAAGATTGTGTTTTAATTGCAATGGGAAAATTTAACAAGATCCTTGAAATTGATTATGAAAACAGATGTGTAGTCACGCAACCTTGCGTAACAAATTTAGCAATTACCCACGCTGTTCAAGATAAAGGTTTTTATTATGCCCCAGATCCATCAAGTCAAATTGCATGTTCTATAGGTGGTAACGTAGCTGAAAATTCTGGTGGAGTTCACTCTCTAAAATACGGCGCTACTACGAATAACCTTTTAGGTATTGAAGTAGTTTTAATGGATGGAACTATAACAAAATTCGGCGGTAAAGCTATGGACTCAGAGGGATATGATTTCTTAGGTTTAATGACTGGATCAGAGGGTTTGCTTGGTGTTATCACAGAGGTAACTGTAAAAATTTTAAAGTCACCTGAAGTTGTTAAAGCAGCTTTAGTGGGCTTTCCTTCAATTGAAGATGCAGGAAACTGTGTTGCCGAAATAATCGCAGAGGGATGTATACCAGCTGGAATGGAAATAATGGATAAAGCTTTAACGAAAGCAACTAACGATTATTCTAAAGCAGGTTATCCAACTGATGCTGAAGCAATGATGATTGTAGAATTTGATGGAACAGAGCATGAAGTTGAGGCTTATATTCAAAAGACAAAAGAAATTGCTGAAAAAAATAATTCATCAAGTCTTAAAATAAGTAAATCAAACGAAGAAAGATTAAAATTTTGGGCTGGTAGGAAAGCAGCTTTCCCAGCTTGCGGAGTTCTAGCACCGGATTATATGTGCATGGACGGTTCAATTCCACGAGGAAAACTTGCTGAAGTTTTAAATGAAATCTCACGACTGTCTAAAAAATATAATTTGCCAGTTGCTAATGCATTTCACGCAGGAGATGGAAACCTTCATCCTCTAATTATGTTTGATGCTAACGATAAAGAGTCTTTAAGAAAATGTGAGGAGTTTGGAGCTGATATCTTAAAATATTGTGTTAAAGTTGGCGGCGCACTAACGGGTGAACACGGAGTGGGAATTGAGAAAAGAGAACTAATGTGCGAGGCATTCAATGATAAAGATATACAGCAACAATTAACTATTAAAGTAGCTTTAGATCCAAACTCATTACTAAATCCAGGCAAAGTTTATCCAATACTTAGAAAATGTGCTGAGGAAGGGAGAGTTCATGTCCATGGAGGAAAAACAAAATTCCCAGACATCCCTAGATTTTAACCAAAATATTTTTAAACCTACCTCTAGAGAGGAAATAGTTGAGATAGTTAAAACTTGTTATAGGAAAAATATACCACTAGAAATCAATGGATTAAAATCAAAAAATAAAATTGGAAGAAATTTTCAATCTGAAAAAACTTTAGATCTCTCTGATTATAAAGGTATAATTGATTACAAACCTGAAGAGCTCTATATCAAAGTTAAAGCCGGCACACCTTTGAAAGAAATAGTAGAGGAGCTAGATAAAAATAATCAGCAATTAGCTTTTGAACCGAATGATTTTGGATATCTATTTTCTGGAGAAAGTAACAGCGGTTCAATTGGTGGAGTCGTTTCATGTAATTTTGCTGGATCACGAAGATTTAAAGTTGGAAGTGTTCGAGATCACATACTTGGTTTTCAAGGGATTAACGGAAAAGGTGAAACTATCAAATCAGGGGGAACAGTAGTTAAGAATGTTACCGGATATGATTTAAGTAAATTAGTATCAGGATCTTTTGGAACACTCACGATATTAACCGAGCTTTCTATAAAAGTTTTACCAAAACCAGAAACAAGTAAAACTTTAGTGATAAAGAATCCTCATCTTAAAAAAGCAATAGACTTTCTTGGAAAAGCATTGTCATCTTCTACAGATCCATCCGGTGGAGTTTTTTATCCAGACTATTTTGGAAAAGATTTTGTTCTTAATGATCTCACACACGATGGCGGTTTAACCGCTATAAGAATTGAAGGTCCAACAAATTCTGTTGATCAAAGAGTAAAGAGATTGTCTAAAGAATTAGGTCTTTTGGATCAAGAGCTTTCTATTTTAGACAATGAACAAAGTAATATCTTTTGGAGCAGGACCAAAAATTTGGAGGTTTTTAAAAAATTAGAAAGTAATCTACTAAGGATAGTTCTTCCAGTAAGTGAAACCTTACAGGTTATTCAAAAACTTAAAAGTTATGATATAAAATATTTTGTTGATTGGGGAGGGAGTCTGATCTGGGCAGCATTTGAAACATTAAACGCCAAAATACTAAGTGATATTAAGGATATTGTAAAAAAACACCAAGGATATATCACTTTAATTAAAATAGAGGACGATCTTAAGGCCTCTGCTGATATTTTTACAATAGATCCAATTAAGTATAAAATAAGTGAAAAAATTAAAAGGAGTTTTGATCCAAAAAGGATTTTTAATCCAGGGAAAATGTACACAGGAATTTAAATGCAAACATCTTTTACAGATAAACAACTTCAAGACAAAGACAATAAAACGAGTGAAACAATAATAAGGAAATGCGTTCACTGTGGAATGTGTAATGCTACTTGCCCCACTTATCAAGTAAATGGAGAGGAGTTAGAAGGACCAAGAGGAAGAATATATCTTATAAAAGATATGTTAGAGAATAAAAAACCGGCCACAAAAGAAATAGCAAAACACATAGATAGTTGTTTATCCTGTTACTCATGTATGACGACTTGCCCTTCAGGAGTGAACTATATGCATTTAATTGACCATGGTAGGAATTATGTTGAAGAAACTTACAAAAGGCCTTTTTTAGATAGAGTATTTAGAAATATACTTTCTTTTGTATTACCAAGACCAAAAGTATTTTTGTTAATGGCTTTATCATCTAAAATAATAAAACCATTTAGTTTTTTATTTCCAAAATTTATTAGAAATGCATTAAATTTAATGCCAGATAAAATCCCAGGAAAAAAATTAAAAGATCAAAAAGTTTACGAGGTCAATAAAGGCAAGAAGGTTTCAAGAGTGGCTTTATTAACTGGATGTGTCCAGCGAATTATTTCTCCTGAAATAAACGAGGCTACAATAAGACTTTTAAATAGGCATAATGTTGAAGTTGTTGTGATGCCGGATATTAATTGTTGTGGGTCTTTAAATCATCATTTGGGGAAACAAAAACTAGCACACGAGTCATTTAAAAATAATATTGAGAGCTGGCACGAAGAGTATCTTAAAAATGGATTAGATGCGATAATAAGTAATACATCTGGATGTGGGACAACATTAAAAGACTATGGTCATATTTTTAAAAACGATAAAGACTTAAAAAAGAAAGCAAAAAAAATTTCAGAATTAACTAAAGATATTACTGAGTACCTCGACGAAAATTTAAAATTAAACATAAATTTAAACTCAGAAAAAAAATATAGAATAGCCTATCATTCAGCATGTTCGATGCAACATGGACAAAAGGTTCACGATCAACCAAAAGACTTAATTTCAAAAACTGGTAACGAAGTACTGGATATTCCAGAAGGACATTTGTGTTGTGGCTCCGCAGGTACTTACAATATTTTACATCAAAAAATGGCAAAATCACTTTTAAAGAATAAAGTAAAAAATATAGAAAAAATTTCACCTGATTTTATTTCAACAGGCAATATTGGTTGTATGACACAAATTTCAGCTGGCACTCGAATACCAATTATCCATACTGTAGAGTTACTTGATTGGTTTACCGGAGGTCCAAAGCCATATAAATTAAACAATTTCTAAAATGAAAAAAAAAATTTTTGTTACTAGAAGACTCCTTAAAGAAAATGAGGAGAAACTGAAAGAATTATTTGAAGTTACCTTAAATAAAGACGATAAAATTTATAAACCTCAAGAAATAATAGATGGCTCAAAAGATTTTGACGGAATATTAAGTTCAGTTTCAGATCCTATTAATGCTGATACCATCTCTAAACTTTCGAGCTCCATAAAAATTATTGCTAATGGTGCAGTTGGTTTTGGCAATATAGATATTAAAGCCGCAAAAGAAAAAGGTATTACTGTAACGAATACACCTGATGTGCTTACAGATGCTACAGCAGATATTCAGATTTTACTTTTATTAGGTGCTTCTAGAAAAGCTTATGAAGGACGTTTAGCAGCTGAAACCCAAAGTTGGAAATGGTCTTGGGATTTTTTGTTAGGAAAGCAAATGTCAAATAAAAAACTAGGAATATTAGGAATGGGTAGAATAGGTAGAGCAGTCGCTAAAAGAGCTAAGGCTTTTAATATGGAAATTCATTATCATAATAGGTCTAAACTTTCGCCAGAATTGGAGGATGGTGCAATTTATCATAAAGATTTAAAAAGCCTTTTTAAACAAAGTGAATTTTTATCAATCAATTGTCCTGCAACTCTAGAAACAACAAAACTTGTGAATAAAGAAACGCTAAGCTATCTAGAGGAAAATACTGTTGTAGGTAACGCAGCAAGAGGAGATATAGTTGACGATGATGCTATGATCGAAGCATTGAAAAGCGGAAAAGTATTCGCTTACGGTTTAGATGTTTACAATGGTGAGCCAAAAATTCATCCAGAATATTTGAAGTTAAAAAATATTTTTTTACTTCCCCATTTAGGAAGCGCAACTAAAAGAACGAGATGGGACATGGCATTTAGGGCTACAAAAAATCTTGAAGATTTCTTTTCCGGCAAAAAACCTCAAGATAAAGTAAATTAGCACACTCTCAGATTGAATCTGCAATTTAAAATAATTCTAAAAAGAGCGAGACTCTGAATTAAGTTTATGCTTAAATCTTTAAGTTAATTAACTAACGGAGGACATATGTCAAAAATAAAAAAAGGAGTAAAAACTCCATCAAGACGTAAGTTCTTTAAAGCAGCAGCAGCTACGGGTGCTGCAGCAGCAGCAACAGTTGCAATGCCTAACGTTGCATTTGGTGCTCCGCAAACTTTAAAGATGCAAGCGGCTTGGCCGTCAGGCGCTAACATTTTCTTTGAAATGGCTGGCGACTACGCAAAAATGGTAGGCGACATGTCTGGAGGTGAATTAAAAATTGATCTTCAGCCAGTTGGAGCTGTAGTTAAGACTTCGGAGATTGGACAAGCAGTAAGTTCAGGTGTACTTGATATGGGACACTGGGTAACAGCTTACTGGTATGGAAAAAATCCAGCAGCTTCTCTATTCGGTACTGGTCCGTCATACGGAATGTCATCTCAAGAAATTATGGGATGGATAGAGTATGGTGGAGGTAGAAAACTTTATGATGAAACACTTGCAAAAGTTGGTTTCGATTATATTGGTTTCTTCCATATGCCAATGCCTGCACAGCCTTTTGGATGGTTCAAAAAGAACGTAACAAAAGTATCTGATGTAAAAGGTATGAAGTACAGAACAGTAGGATTAGCTACTAACGTTTTAACAGCAATGGGAATGGTTGTAAGACAATTACCAGGTGGTGAAATTCAGCCTGCAATGAAGACAGGTTTGATTGAAGCTGCTGAGTTTAACAACCCAACATCAGACTCTCAGTTTGGTATGCAAGATGTTTCTAAGCATTATCACTTAGGAAGCTTCCACCAATCACAAGAGATGTTTGAAATCCCAGTTAATAAGAAGACATTTAATGGATTATCGCCTAAACATCAGGCTATCCTAAAAAATGCTGCTTATGCTGCGAACAGTGATAACTACTTTAAAGCATTAGTAAGATACTCAGCTGACTTATCTAAATTGATGAACCAGCACAAAGTAAATGTGTATCAAACATCTGATGCGATTTTAGCTCAACAGTTAAAAGGTTGGGATAAAGTAATCGGAGATTTCAATAAGAAAGATCCATTCTTTAAAAAGATTGTAGACTCACAAAAGAAATACGCTAAGAGAGTTATGAAGTACTTACTCATGAATCAACCAAATTATAAGTTGGCTTACGAGAATGAATTCGGCTCAATAGCAAAAGTTAAAATTTAATTATATTTTAAACATAAAAGGGGGCGTTTTTACGCCCCCTTTTTTTATGGAAATTACAAAAAAATTAGAATAGTTTAAAAATTCATGAGGGGATTTATTCATTTTGCAGATCAATTATCAACTTCAGTTGGTAAAGCATTTTCATGGCTAATTGTAATTTTGATGGGTGGAACATGTTACGAAGTTGTTATGGCTTATGCCTTTAACGCCCCGACTTTGTGGAATTTTGATTTTAGTTTACAGATGTATGGTGCAATTTTTATGATGGCAGGTGCTTATACTCTTTCTACTGAAGCACATGTAAGAGGAGATGTAATTTACAGATTGTTTAAACCTAAAGTACAAGGCTATATCGATTTAATTTTATATTTTATTTTTTTCTTCCCTGGAGTGTTGGCTTTGGCTTTTTATGGTTATGAGTACGCATCTTTAGCTTGGAAAATTAAAGAGACAAGTTGGAATAGTCCTGCTCAAATTCAAATTTACATGGCAAAATCGTTAATACCTGCAGCAGGAATTTTATTAATTATTCAAGGTATCAGCGAGGTATTTAGATCTATAATTTGTATTCAAACTGGCCATTGGCCTTCTAGAATGGTAGTAGCAGAGGAAACAGAAAAAATTTTGATGAGAACTTCTCAAGAGGAGGATCAAAAAGATGTTATTTAGTCTAACTAATCCCGAAATAGCAATTTTAATGATGGGAATATTTTTATTTGCTGTTCTTCTTGGTTTTCCAATAGCATTTACACTAATGGCTATGGGAGTAGGCTTTGGTTATTACGCTTACTTTGATCCTACGAGAATGGAACACATTTTTGATAATAGGATTTTCCAATTATTCGTACAGAATACTTATACTGTAATGGACAATACGGTATTAACCGCCGTCCCGCTCTTTTTATTTATGGGATACTTAGTTGAGCGAGCTGGAATAGTTTCTAGATTGTTTTTTGCTATAAGGTTAGCTTCACATGGATTGCCAGCATCGATGGCAGTTGCTGCGCTAATTACTTGTGCATTATTTTCAACAGCAACAGGAATTATAGGAGCTGTTGTAACTTTAATGGGTCTATTAGCTTGGCCAGCTATGATTAAAGCTGGATATGATAAGAAATTTGCCTCAGGAGTAATTTGTTCAGGCGGATGTTTAGGTATTCTTATCCCGCCAAGTATAATGCTGATTGTTTATTCTGTTATAGCTCAACTATCGCCGTTGAGATTATTCGCAGCTGCAATATTTCCTGGATTATTATTAGCTGGTTTATATATTGGTTATGCAATTACAATGGCATATTTTAATCCATCAATTGCACCTAAGCCTCCAAAAGAAGAAATACCTCCTCGATCAGTAATAATAAGAGAAGTCCTAGTATCCTTCTTACCGCTTTTCTCACTAATTATTTTGGTTCTTGGAACAATTTTAGGAGGACTTGCAACACCTGCTGAGGCAGCAGCAGTCGGAGCAGCTGGAGCATTAGTTCTTTCATATTTCTATAAGACGCTTAAATGGAAAAACTTTAAGGAATCAGTTTTCTTAACAGCCAAAACTACAGCAATGATTATGTGGTTGTTTATAGGTTCTTGGACATTTGCATCTGTTTTCTCTTATTTAGGAGGACATGAGGTATTTGAGCATTTCTTTAAATCAATGAATTTACAACCCTGGCAGTTCTTAGTGATCACACAATTAATTATTTTCTTATTAGGTTGGCCACTCGAGTGGACGGAGATATTAATTATATTTGTGCCAATATTTTTACCTTTAGTAGCGTTTTTCGAAGTAAATCCTTATTTCTTTGCAATGTTAATTGCTTTGAATTTACAAACTTCATTTCTAACACCCCCCATGGCAATGTCAGCCTACTATTTAAAAGGTGTCCAAGCTAAGAATGTTGAGCTAATGGAAATCTTTAGAGGCATAATGCCTTTCTTGGCAATAGTAATACTGGCAATGTTTTTGATGTATATGTTTCCAGGCATAGCATTATGGTTACCTGACCTTCTATTCGCAAACTAAGAAATAAAATGATTGATGTATCTAATTTTACCGCTAATGAGTTAGCATCAAAATTAAGATCTGGAGAAATATCATCAGTAGATCTTTGTAATAAATATCTTGAACGAATAAAAAAATTTGAGCCGGAGGTAAAGGCTTGGGCACATTTAGATAAAAAACTTCTTTTAGAAAAAGCAGAAGAAGCAGACAATCATAGAAAATCAGGTAAACCTCTTGGACCTTTACATGGAATGCCCGTAGCAATCAAAGATATTATTGGAACTTATGATATGCCTACAGAATGTGGAACAGTTTTTAGAAAAAAAATGTCAAGTTCTCAGGACTCTGAAATCGTAAATCTTTTAAAAAATTCTGGTGCCATTATTATGGGGAAGACTGCAACAACAGAGCTAGCGTATATACATCCTTGTAAAACTACAAATCCCCATGATTATACTAGAACACCCGGAGGCTCATCAAGTGGATCAGCAGCTGTAATAGCTTCGCATATGGCTCATCTTTCAATAGGCTCCCAAACAGCAGGTTCAACAATTAGACCAGCATCCTATTGTGGAGTTGTGGGTTATAAACCATCTTATGGATTAATATCTAGGTCTGGAGTTTTAAAAGTCTCAGACAAATTAGATACAATTGGATTATTTGGTAAAACAGTTAAAGATGTAGCTCTTTTAGCGAAATGTTTAATAAAAAAAGATTTATACGATCCTGCTACTGTATATTTTTCAGCGGAGGATATGTTGGAAGAATGCGACAAAGGACCAGTATTTGAACCAAAATTTATTTTTTACAAAACCGATAAATGGAAAGACATAAACAAAAAATCTCAACAAGCCTTTGAGTTTTTAATAAAAAATTTCAAAAAAAATATTGAAGTATTTGATACCCCTTCTTATTTCAAAGATATTCCAAAGTACTTACAAATAATTCACGAGACTGATATGGCTAATAATTTTCAAGTTTATTACAAAAAAGATAAGACTAAACTTTCAAAAGAAATGAGAGAAGCGATTACAAGAGGTATGAAATACTCCGCAAAAGAATATGCCGATGCATCAGATTTCATGCAGCAAAGTTATGATTCGTACAGTGAAGTATTTGAAGATTATCATGGAGTAATTACTCCTTCATCTAGCGGTGTTGCTGACAAAGGTCTTAAATCAACCGGAAGCTCAGACTTTCAAAAGAATTGGACTTATATGGGTCTTCCAGCTATTTCATTGCCTTTACTTACCGGGGAAAATGACTTACCATTAGGAGTTCAATTGGTAGGTAACAAACTAGATGATCTTCGATTTCTAGGAACTGCTAATTGGTTAGAAAAAAATTGTAAAGATGAAGGATAAACTAACAATTATTGTCGGTGTCGCTATTTGCACAGCCTTTTTATTAGGTCTTGCAACAACTTTGACAAGATCCATGATGATTGGTTTTTTTGACGTGCTACCTGTTTATATACTAATGGGAATAGTAATTGTGATGATGTTTTATGAAGCCTTCTTCGATAACAAAAAGTAATTATTTTCCTTACCTACTATTATTTATTCAGCCTATCTTTATGGCCACAAACACAATTGTTGCAAGAGGAGGAGTCGAGTCAGTACCACCAATCTCATTAGCGTTCTGGAGATGGTTTACGGTATTCATTATACTTTTTCCATTTTTTTTTGATGAAATTTTAAAAAATAAGAAAGAGTTAAATAAAGAGTTTTTTAAACTCTTTTTCTTAGGTTCGATGGGTTGTGGCATTTGTGGAGCTTTCCCAAATCTTGCAGGAATGACAACAACTATGGCGAATATTGGTATAATCTATACATCTTCACCAGTAATAATAATTTTTTTATCAATTTTGTTCTTTAAAGAAAAAATTAACTTTTTTAGGATACTAGGCTTACTAATTTGTATTGCAGGTGTTTTTACAATTATATCTAAAGGTAATTTAGATTTTTTAATTAACTTAAATTTTACAATAGGTGATTTATGGGTACTGGGAGCTGCTTTAGGCTGGGCTCTATATTCAATTTATTTATTAAATTGGAAATCAAAATTTAGCTTAATGGCTCGATTTACGCTAATTGCAATGTTTGGTTTTATATCACTTTTCCCGTTTTTTCTTTTGGAAAATTTTTACTTTGCTAAGACAAATTATAATCAGACATTTTTGTTCTGGGTTATATTTGCAGCTATTTCTCCAAGTATTATAGCTTTTTCTTTGTATACAAGGTTACAAAAATATGTAGGCGCATCTTTTGCTGGGTTTACTTTATATTTATTCGCAGTTTATGGTTCTATCTTTGGAATTATAATTTTTGAAGAACCACTTCTTAGTTTTCATTACTTAGGTGGCTTACTGGTCTTTACTGGAGTCTATTTCGCTAGGAAAAAAGCATGAAGTATCTTTATTTAGCTTTATCATCAATTGTATTAGCTTACATTATAATTGTACTTTTCACTTATTTGTACCAAAGAAAATTGCTTTATCATCCAAGTGAAAATAACTACACAGGAGACGAAATTCAATTTGAATATAAAGAAGTTTTTATTGAGGTTGATAAAGATTTAAAACTTAAATCATGGTTTTTGGAAAAAGACGTTAAAAAACATAAAACAATTTTATACTTCCATGGTAATGCAGGCGATCTTACCAATAGGGTTCATAAGCTAAATGAACTATACAAATTAGATGTAAATATTCTCATTATTTCATGGAGAGGATTTAGTGGCAATCCAGGCAAACCTACAGAGGAAAATTTAT
>CACPBH010000002.1 GCA_902632145.1 uncultured Pelagibacteraceae bacterium
TCTGAAATCGTATCTGATAAATTCCCGTAAACCCAGATATCGTCTATAAAATCTTTTTCATTAATAATTTTTTTTAAATCGAAAAAAATTTTTTTTTTTTTAATTAAGTTCACTTATTTCTAAGTTTTTGTAATGATAATAGGGATTTTTTCACTGATCGTATCATGTAATTGAATTCTTTATCTGACATCCAAACATGAAATGGAAATGAAATCATATTATTATAGAACTTTTCTGTGTTTAAAAGTTTTTTACTACCTTGCCCCATCTTTTTAAAAAGGGCGTACTTATAAAGCGGGTAGTATTGAACAGCACATTTTATAGAATATTTTTCAAATAAAATTTCTATTAGATCATTTTTATTAATATATTTAGATGGTTGATAATAAGCACTTAAAAGATGATAAACATGCCTGTTTTTTTCTGTTGGGTTTACAAATTGAAGTTCATCAAAATTTGACATTTCTTTTATGAATTTTTTTGCTCTTTTTATTCTTTTTTTATTTAAAGCATTTAATCTTTTAAGCATTACAATGCCTGCGCCACATTGTATTTCGCTGATTGTAAACTTGTATGGCCATACTCCTTTAAGATCTAAATCTAGATTTCCCATTGCAGGGACCCAATAATTTTTTCTTTTAAATCTATAATTACAATGTCCGTTATGTCTTAGACCTGGAACTTTTCTAGCTAATTTTTTTTCCTTAACGTATATAATTCCACCTTCGCCAAGTGTAGTCATATTTTTTTGTGCGTGAAAAGAAAAACAAGAAAAATCGCCAATACTTCCAACTTTTTTACCACCAACTTCAGCTCCGATAGCTTGTGCGCAATCTTCAATTATCTTAATATTTTTTTTCTTACAAAAATTAATTATATTTCTGAAGTCTACAGCGTAACCGTATAAATGAACTATAACTATAGCTTTTGTCTTTGAAGTTATTTTTTTCTTTATGTCACCTAAGTCCACAGTTCTTGTTTTAAAATTTATGTCTGACCATACAATTTTTGCTCCATTTCTAGCAAAAGGAATTGCTGAAGCACAATAAGTATGAGCTGGTATTATTATCTCATCATTTTTTTTTATACCTAATAACAAAGAAATTATCTCTAAAGCTGCAGCCGCTGAACTTACTGCAAATACATTACTTTTTTTTATAAAATTTCCAAATTTTTTTTCAAATAATTTTAAATACTTTCCCTGAGTAAGAGGGTCAGCATTTTTTATTATATTTGTCAAAAAATTTATTTCTTTTTTTTCAAAACTATGGGCTCTGCCACTCCAAGGAATTTTCATATTTTTAAAAACTTTGAATTAATGGTTTTATAATTTTAATATCTTCTAAATCGTTAATCTCCAAAGATCTACTTTTTGGTGTTATCATCAGCTTATGATTTTTAGCGTCATAAATTTTTTTTTTTGTAATCAGATTTTTATGAATAATATAAATTGATCCATTTATAAAAAAAGAGTTTATATCAAAATCTTGTCTTCTATAAAAATTTTTTGATTTATTAAGAACATGTTTCCATTTTCCTTTTTTTACATCAATAGTCTCATAAGGATGTTCAAGAGACTCGGAAATACTAAAAAGACTTTTGTGTTTATTTTGTTTAATTAAATTGCAAGCTCGATTTATATCTTCAAATTTTCTTAAGGGTGACGTAGGCTGCAAGACAACCATGTAGTCAAAGTTAATAGATTTTTTTTTAGTCCATTCATAAAAATCAAAAAGAGTTTCAATTAATGATGTATTACTTTGCGAAAGTCTCTTGGGTCTTTCATATTCACTGTTAATTCTAAAATTTTTAGCAATTTTTTTAATTTTTTTGTTATCAGTTAAAACAAAATTATTTTTAATTATCGACTTTTTTGCTGCATTAAATGTATAACTAATTAAGGGTTTTTTATTTAAAGGAAAAATATTTTTATTTTTAATTCCTTTAGATCCTGATCTAGCGGGTATGACTGATATAAATTTCAATTTATTTTTTTAGAAAATTAAGATTTTTTTTAACTTTTTTTCTATAAGATCTTAATTTTTTTTT
Organism: uncultured Pelagibacteraceae bacterium; assembly: GCA_902632145.1. Taxonomy (GTDB): domain Bacteria; phylum Pseudomonadota; class Alphaproteobacteria; order Pelagibacterales; family Pelagibacteraceae; genus Pelagilacustribacter. Next base: position 2,050 of record CACPBH010000002.1, read on the forward strand.
ATCAATGACTGCAGAGCTTCCTTTGTAACTAATAACCAATCCTATTCTATCTAGATTTGAGTTATTTCTTTTACTACCATGAATAATTTCACAATGATGGAAAATGCAATCACCGGGTTCTAAATTAGGATAAGTTTTTTTAATTTTTTTATTTAAATATTTTTGAGGAATTTTTTGAGAGCTGCCAGGTTCTTTAGACAAAATATGTTTTTTTAATCCCCCTTTATGAGTGCCAGAATAATAATAAACTCCACCGTTCTTATAATTTGCTTTTGAACATGCTATCCAAGCATTCAATGCTTTTTTATTTTTGATATTCCAATAATAATTATCCTGGTGTAAAGGTGCCCTCATTCCTGTTTTTTTTGGTTTTAAAAAAAATTCAATATTTCTAACCTTTGCTTTTTCTCCAAGAATATTTTCTACAATATTTAACATTTTTTTACTTTTACTTAAATTTATCATTGGCCCAGATTTTACATATTTATTGATATCGTGAATGGTGTTAAGTTTATTGTCTGAAGTGAAGTGCATATTAGGATTTTTTAATTTTATGGATTTTTTTTTAATAGAATTTATTTGAGAGAATATTGATCGAATCTCTTTTTTTGAAAAAACTTTTTTTGCAACTACAAAGCCTTTATCGTAAAAATTTTTTATAAAAGAATCTGATTTCATTATTTTTAATTCCAATATTTAAACTTGGAAAGCATTTTTTTCTCCTCTTTAGAAAAAACTTTTACTCCATCTCCTACCATGTAGGGTGCTTTTTTAAGTATACTTGTTAAATTTTCCATGCCAGTTTTAGATAAAGAAGCAGATTGATCGGTGCCCCACATGCTTCGGTCTAGAGTGATATGTCTCTCAATATAATTTGCACCTAGTAGAAATGCTATTATTGATGGGGAAACAGATGACTCGTGACCACTATAACCTACATCACATTTAAATTTATTTTTAAGTGTTATAATCATGTTTAAATTTAAATTTTCTATAGGGCATGGATATGTTGAAACACAATGCATTAAAATAAATTTACATTTGTTCATTTTAAAAATTTTAATGGCTGCTGCAATATCTTTATATGTACTCATGCCGGTAGAAATAAAGGTAGTTTTTCTCTCTTTAGCTATTTCTTTCAGTAAAGCGTGATTAGTTAACATTGCAGAGGCAACTTTATTATACTTAAATTTAAATGTTCTTAAAAATTTTTGGCTCTCTATATCCCATGCAGAAGCAAACCAAATAATCTTTCTTTTTTTACAATATCTATCAATTTCTTTATATTGAGTTAAACTAAACTCTATCTTTTTTTTGTATTTTAAATAACTGATTTCCCCCCATGGTGTTGATCTTATTATTTGTTTTTGCTTTTCTGGTGTGGAAATATCGGGGTCTCTTTTTTGAAATTTTACAGCATCAAAACCAAGATCTTTAGCTTGATCAATCATTTTCTTAGCCAATGAAATCGATCCGTTATGATTAATACCAATTTCTGCAATTAGGAATGGTTTTTTTAGTTTTATTTTCTTTTTCATTTATAATTTTCTTTATAGAATTTCATCTTATCATTCACAGTTAAACACATATGCATTTTCTGTGAAAGTAAATTAAGCATTTTATTGTCAATATAATTCATAATTGTAAGATTTAAGGATTTTTAAAATTTTGGTTTTTAAATAATGCTTTGGCATAATGACTGTAATTCGAGCCAATCATTTTAAAATTATTCTCTGTTAAAAATTTGATAGCATAATCAATGGTCGTTTCTGCTTTTGGACCTCTCTCAGGACTTCCATCAACTCCTATGTACTCGATTCTATTAAGAACATCCTTTGAGCCATTTAATATTTCTGGTTCAAAACCTTCCGCCTCAAGCTTGAAAAACTTTATCTGGTTAATTTTATTTTTTACAACAAACTCTTTTAAAGTAGTAGTTTCAATTTCTATTTTTTCAGTAAATCCCTCTGCAGGTTCCAATATAGAGGAGTCTCCGCTGTCTGTTTTTAGATAAAAATCTGTTTTGCCTGTCTTATTTGAGAGAGCAATATTGTTATTCTTTTGTCCTATACAATTAAGTTCAATACATTTGAAATCTTTTGGTGAAGGTTCAAAAGAAATATAATTAATTTTAAAGTTATTAATTAAAGTCCAGGCATACAGATCCCCATAATTAGCTCCACAATCAATGACAACGTCATTTTCTGAAAATTTTATTAAGTTTAAATTATATGTAGCAGCTAGTGATATTGCTCTTTCTTTAATTCCATAAGCGTAAGTATTAAAACCTCTCATCTTATCAAAAAAATACATTGATATGTTGTCACTTTTAACTTTATACAAATTAAGGTCTTTTAAATAAAAAAATCTAATTCTTCGATTCATAATAATTTGTCTAAAATTACTTAACAAACATGAGTATTTAGGAGGCAAAAAATTCAATACTTTCAGAAAATAGTTAAAAATAAATATTTTAGTTTTTTTAAACATATTTGGTATTATCCAAGTTAAATTTTTTTAATTAAAGAGTTTTTATAAATACCGATCCCTAAATCATAACCGAAGACCAAAATAAGCACTATTCTACTATCTTTTAAAGGAGGAGTGCCTTTATGAAGACCAAAAGTATCCTCTATAATTATCTTACCTTTTTTTCCATCAAATATCTTTATGTCTTCGGTGTTATAAAATTTGTTAATTTCTTTATCATCAATTCTTTCTGCAACTATATGTTTAAATTTTTTTTTTGTATTAGTTTTAGATACAAAAGAATGAGGTCCTGCGGCTAAACTAACATCGCTCAAATAAACGAAAACTTTAAAAAATTTTTTAAAATCATTATCATAGTGAAAATACTGAGCGTTGTCCTTTTTTTCAGACTCTGTGGTCTGAGTTGGATTTGAAATATAACAAAGCGCTGAGACTGAGACATTTTCATTATTAATGTATTTTTTTGCCAAATCCATAAAAAAATTTGATGTGGCTAATTCTTTTATGTAGCTTGTTTTAGCTAAGTTAATATCAAGAGCTACATGAGAAATGTTTTTTTCTAAACTTTTTGAAAAAATTTTATTAAGATTACTTTCATCACTTAAGTGATCTTGAAGACTCATAAAACTTTTCTTTCCTTTATAAGATATTGTTGAATTTTTTAAGGAAATTTCATCTTTAATTAAGTGAAGATAATCTTCTTTTAATTTAAGAAAATTATTGTATCCAAGTCTGTTTAAATCACTCAAAACTTGATTTGTGCTTATGTTTTCTTCAAAATACTTTTCAGAAAAAATTTCTTTATCATAATTTTTTTTAGAATTAAAAAAATTTCTTATAAAATCAAATGCATAAAAAAATCTAATGATGAAAATTTCAAAAAACTTTTTAATACCTTTATTTTTTGATAAGTATTTTGCAGTTAAAAGACTCAAAAAAAAATGTTTTGATAGGGTAATCATTTAAATTTAGGTTATTTACTCAAGACTTTGCTTTTATTTATAAGATTAATTATAGCAGTTTTGTTTAAATATTTTTCTGAATTAGAAATATACTCGAAGTCACTTTTAACTTTTTTTCCGGATTTTTTAATATTTGGTTTATAGTTTGGATAAATTATGAAGGAACTTTTTGTTTCATAGACTAGGTCAGACTCATCTTTAGAACACAATATTTCATGTATTTTTTCTCCTGGCCTCACACCAACGATTTTTATCTTTATTTTTTTATCTATCATTTTAATAATATCTTTTATCAAAATTGAATTCATCTTAGGTATAGTAATTTCACCACCTACAATATTATTTAAATTATTGAATACAAATTTTACAGAGTCGGTTAGAGTTAAAAAAAATCTTGTCATATCTTTATGTGTTAATGGTAAATAATTTGCTTTGTTTTTAACAAGTTCTTTAAAAAAAGGTATAACTGAACCTCTTGATGCGATTACGTTTCCATATCTTACAACACTAAATTTTGTACCCTTTTCCCCAGATAATTGATTTGCATTAATAAACAGTTTTTCTGCACAAAGCTTAGTTGCCCCATATAAATTTATAGGGTTGCAAGCTTTATCAGTTGATAGAGCTACAACTTTTTTTACATTAGTTTTAAAGCATGCGGAAATAATTGACTGAGCTCCATTTATATTAGTCTTTATACACTCAAAAGGATTATATTCTCCAGCTGGAACATGTTTTTGTGCTGCTGCATGAATCACATAATCTACATTCTTAAAAGCAATCAATAAACGATCTTCATCTCTTACATCTCCAAGAAAAAATCTTAAATTTTTATTTTTAAACTTTTTCTGCATCTCATATTGTTTATTCTCATCACGAGAAAAAATTATAATTTTCTTAGGTTTACAACTTTGTGTTAAATATTCCACTGCTGCATTTCCAAAAGAACCAGTCCCGCCAGTAATTAATATTGTTTTATTTTTCAAAAAATTCATTCTATTAAAATAATTGAGATTTTATTACTAATTTTTCCATAGCTCCGCACTTTGCAAAATTACACTTTTACACTTTCTCATCTTAATAATTAAATACTTTTAAAAATAAATTTTTCTTTCTCTGTTGTTATTTTTAAATTTCCTAAAAGTAAATTTATTTTATTTTTCTGTAAATTTATTATCTCGAAAACAAAATTTGAAAATAAACCAGAATTAAATTTAAATTTTGTATTCTTGTAAAGATTATAAAATTTATTTGTAAGATAACCCTCATCATTTTCAGACTTGCGACATCTCTTAATAAAATCCTGTATATCTTTTTGGGAAAATTTATATCCTTGTATAAAATCTTTTAAACCTTTTGTAAATTTTAAACTATTTATAATATTAGGATTATTAAATTCTTTATGATAGCAAAAAAAATAATCACCTAGCAAGGTAAGTTCATTTGTAATTAATCTATTTTTTACTCTTAAATTTGTTTTAAATTTTGGATTATAAATTTCCAAATCATTTTGAAATTTTTCTTTAAGAACATTAATTAAGAATTGAAAATTATTTTTTTTGTACCTTAAGATGATCCACATAATCAATTGTCTTCTAATTCTTTCTTTAATTCATCGTATTCTTTAAATTTACGTTTCATAAAATTTAAAGTTAAATTTGTTCTTTCGGATATCCCTTTTGGGGTAAGAACGTATTGAATGTACTTTAATCTATTAGGTTGTTTGCTAAAATTTTGAATTTTAATAAATCCTTTATTTTTCAGAGCTTTAAGACAATAATTAAGTTTACCTAAACTAAATCCAAGATCTTTAGCCATTTCTCTCTGGGAAGCTTTAGGCTTTTTATGTATTGCTCTTAACACATCTAAATTATCTTCATCACTTTTCATAAAATTTTAAAATTGTTCATTTTTTGAACTATTTAATGTTCAAATGTTGAACTGTCAAGTATTTTAAAGTATAAATTGAGTTAATTTAAAGGTTTAACAATAATTCCATCATTAAAAGATGAATGTTGTAAGCATTACAAGAGTAAAAAAATGATAAATTACGGAAAGCAGAACATAAATAAAAAAGATATTTCAGCAGTTATAAAGACACTACAAAGTAATTATTTAACTACAGGACCTAATACTAAAATTTTTGAAAGAAATTTTCAAAAAAAAATCAAATGTAAATTCGCTTTAAGCACTTCTAGTGGCACGTCTGCAATACACCTAGCGCTATTAGCATTAAACATTAAAAAAGGAGATGTAGTGATAATCCCAGTCATTAACTTTATAGCATCACTAAATATGTTAGAACATTTAAAAGCTAAAGTTTACTTTGCGGATGTTAATAAACATACGGGTCAAATGACACCTGAAACATTAAAAGATTGTATTAAAAAAAATAAACTTAAAAAGATAAAACTTGTTATAACAATGTATAACGGAGGAAATCCTTTAAACGCTGAAAAGTTTTACGACTTAAAAAAAAAATATAAATTTAAAATAATGGAAGATGCTTGTCATGCTCTAGGTGGCAAATATCATTCAACTAAAAATTCGTATGTTGGAAGCTGTAAATTTAGCGATATTGCAACCTTCTCGTTTCATCCTTTAAAATCGATTACAACATGTGAAGGAGGTATGGTGACTACTAATGACACTGAAATTCAAAAAAAAATTAAACAGATTCGAAATCATGGAATGTATAGAAAAAAAACTGGAAGAAAGAACTATAATTGGTTCTATAAAATTGTTTATCCTGGTTTCAATTATAGATTAAGTGACGTTAATTGTTCCTTAGGAAATTCACAATTAAGTAGATTAGACACATTAATAAAAAAAAGAGTGAAAGTAGCATTAATGTACAAATCAAAATTAAATGATTATCAAAAATATGTTAATTTACCTGAGGTAGATAAGAATAAAACTGCATCGCATCTTTTTATTATAAACTTTAAATTAGAATATTTGAAAATTAGTAGAGATGAAATTATAAAAAAATTATATAACAGTGGTATAACTACACAAGTTCATTATATTCCAATAAATAGTCATCCATACTATAAAAAATATAATAAAATTATTTTGCTAAGTGCAAAAGAGTACTTTAAATGCTCCTTGTCTCTTCCAATTTATCCTGATTTAAGTGAAAAGAAAGTTGATTATATCTGCTCTAAAATAAAACATTTAATAAATAAATATAAAAATAAAAGATGAACTTAATCTCTTTTAATTTGGATGACCAATTAATTAACGATAAAAAAATTTTAGATAACAAGAAAAAAAATATTCTTTTTCACCACGGTTTTCAAAATAATAAATTATTCGATGAACAAAAGAATAATATTGTTGCAAATGTAAATGATTTTCACAATACACAAAAGAATAAAAATAATTATTTAGAAAAAATATTTTTCTCTTCTATTAAGTATCTAGCAATTCGTCTGAATAAAGCACATAAAGTAAAATATTCTGAAACTTTTTGGAGAATACTTATTGGTAAGTGGCTTTACACGCTTGTATACCAAGCATATGTTTATTGGGAAATCTTAAAAAAAATTGAAAAGAAATATAAAACCAAAACATTTATAAAGATTAGTTTAAAAGACAGTTTTTTTATTCCAGAGAATACATGGCACTCGCATATCCAAATTAGAGGTCAATCGAGATTTAATCTATTTCAACACTGGTTAATTTCTAAAATGATTATTTTTAGAGGGAAAATGAGTATAAAAAGATGTAATCTTAAAAAATCAATTAATATTTATAAAGAAATTAAAAAATTTAATAAACCGCTTACGGTAGATAGAGTTTATTATAAAAGTTTTACAAAAAAGTTTTTTTTTTATGCATGGGCGATTCCACCAATATTCAAAATATTGATGATGAAAAAATTCTCTTTTATTAACATTCCGCTTAAAAGAAAAACAATAAAATCCCTCAAATACAAAAGTATAAATAGATCAAAAATATTTAAATTTAAGAATACAAAGGTTAATGATTTTGCATCCTTTGTAAAAAGTATTTTTGAATATAGTATGCCGAAAATTTTTTTAGAGAATTTTGATACATTAAATTCTGAACTAGAAAAGCTCAATTGGCCAAAAAAACCAAAAATAATTCTAACGTCCTATCCTTATGATGATGACTTATTTAAATACTATTGTGCAAAGAACAGTGAGATTGGATCAAAAATTGTTATTACACAACATGGCTGTGATAATATTTTTGATTATGAGGATTGGTTTATAAATAAAATTTTTGGAAAAAAACAATTGAGTTGGGGTGATAATAAGAAAAAAAATTTAATCAATTTTTTATTCACAAAAACCTATAAAAAAAAGAAAAAATTCAATTTTAAAAAAAAAAATAAAATTTTAATTATCTCATACACGTTTAGTGAAGTAGAGACACTTATACCAGATGGGCATATGTCTAATTATGAAATAAATAAAAAACTATTTCACTCTTCAAAATTTTTTCTAGAAAATATTAAGGATGATTTAGACTCAAAAATTGAAATTAAATCTCTTCAATTATCTAAATTTGAAATACTTAATAATTCATTGAAAAAAAAATTTAAAAATAAAAAACTTATTGATATAAAAATTCCGTATTTAGACATTATAGATAAGTATAATTTATCAGTGCATTTTTTTTTAGGGACGCCCTTTTTTGAGTCCATGTATCTAAATAGGCCGACTGTGTTAGTGCTTAATAAAGAAGCCCAAATAAAGTTCGACAAAAATTTTAGCAAGATGATTGCAAAATTAATTAAACAAAATATTTGTTTCGAGGATGTAAAAAAAGCAACTGATTTTGTAAACAATGAATATGAGAACCTACAAGATTGGTGGAACAAAAAAAATGTTCAAAAATGTGTTGACGAATTTTGTAAGCTATATTGCAAAAGATCTAACAATTTAGATAAAGAATTGGAAAAGCTCAAAAAGATTAATTAGTAAAATTTAGGATTTAATTTTTTTAAAATGTTTAAAAATTAATTTAAGCATAACTAAATCATTAGGATCATTAACATCAATTCCCCTTAACTGATCGATAATATAACCTGTGCTTTTTTTAGGCTTTTCGTTAAAATTTTTTTTATAGTCTTTTACTTTGTGAATAAAAAAACTTCCAGTGTCAAAATAATTTTTTGTAAAATTTTTAGTATTTTTTTGCACTAAATTTTTAAAATTATAAACTATTTTTTTGTTTTGTATTTTAATAGATCTTTGTATTTGATTTTTATACTGGGAAATTGTGAGAAGATGGCTAGATTTTGTTTTAACTATTTGATTTAGCGATTTTTGAATATCACTCTTGTTTATTAAAATAGCTGATGGAAATATACAAAATATATAATCATACAAATGTAGATCATATTTTTTAAATAAGTATTTAATCAATGAATTAATACTTGTATTATCTTTAGAGTATTTTGCTGGACGTAGTTCTGGAACTTCAACTTTAGTATATTTGCTCACTATTTTTTTTATTTTTTTAGAGTCTGTTGAAACGATTATTTTTTTAAATTTTTTGGAATCTATGCAAGATTTAATAACATGACTTATCATCGGCTTTTTATCAATTATTTTGATATTTTTATTTTTTATTCTTTTACTACCGCCCCTTGCTGGAATTATACAAATTGTTTTAACCATAAATTTATCTGTTCGTAATTTTCATCTTTAAATTCCTAATAGTAAACTAGATGATATTTTTTTGCCGAAATTTTGAATATACTTAAAGTATGCTTGTAAATCTCACTATTTTTCACCATTTTCTTAAATCCGATCATGGTATTTAACTTAAGAGTAGAAATATTATTTTTTTTAATTACTCCGATCCACCTAATTTTATATTTTTTTGTTTGTTTAATCTGCCATTTGAGAGCTGCAATTTTTAAAGTTACAGGAATGTCTTTGCCAGAGGAAAACCAGCCGCCAATTAAATATTTTTTTTTAAATTTAATTATTTTGTGCCATATATAAATTATTTTATTATTACTGATTTTAAATTTATAGTTTTTTCTTATTTTATTTTCATTTCCTAGCCACCAATTATAATGATCTAGAACACTTATCTTTTTTTTATTAATCATGTTATCTCTATTAATCTTTTTATTTCTTAAAAATAAATAATTGTTAATATCTGTAAAATTAACTTTTTTTATTTTTATTGAAGGTATTTTTATTTTCTTTTCATATTTTTGATTTTGGTTATTTTCAAAAATTTCAGTCACAATTTTTTGAGCTCCTTTTCCAGAAACTTGAGAGTTTGCAAAACATAGCTTCTTTAGCTTTTTTATTATTTTCAAGGTCTTAAAAGTTAAGTTTGTTAATTTTGTGACTTCATTTAAATGTCTCTTTTTGAAAAAAAAATAATGTCCTAAGTCTTCCATATTTTGCAAATTATTTACTTGATTTTCAGATGAAGGGAAAAAAAAAGAGAATAGTCTTAGAAATGAGTTCTCATAAATAAGATTTCCTGAAAAACCGAAAAATAAATCAGCACTTGCTAAATATTTTTCTAAATTGAATCTATTATTAATAATATAGAAAAAATTATATTTTTTTTTCAAAGTCAAAAACTTATTAATATTTTTTTTTTCTTTTCCTAAAAAAAGATATATCTTCAAAGATCTTTTTTTATTTAAAGACTTTCTTAATATACTTTCTATGAGATCAAAAAAAATTAGAGGATTTCCTGTATTTCCGGCATAAAAAAGAATTTTTTTTATTTTTTTGGTATTTTTTTTATAATTCTTTATTTTTGGATTAATAATTGAATATTTGTTTCCAATTAATTTTTTAGTTTCCTTTGGTAAATTTTTTTTTAATTTTTTTTGTTCTTGTTCATTTAACTCTTTAAAATTAATATAATAATCACTACTATGTTTTCGATTTACAAAATCATCAATAACTATCAGTTTTCTTATTTTTTCTTTTACTATTATCTCCCATTTTTTTCCTAAGCGGTAATCGTCAAGTATAATGTAATCTTTTTTGCTTTTAATTAAACTTATTACTTTATGTGCATCCTTATGTTCATTTATAAATTGATTTTTTTTATATAAAAAAATATGTTCTAAATTTTTATCGTAAAAGAAATTGTCAATTTTTTTATCTAGAATTATCTTTATATTTTTTTTATAAGTTTTTTTAATTTGATTTGCTAACCTTATACATCTCATATAATGCCCAGCTCCAGATAAATTGTTGTAATTAGCTCTTATTAAAATATTCATTGTTTAAAAAGTAAATTTAAATTAGGCAAATTAATTTTTTTGTATTTTTTTTGGTAAAATAAAAAGTCAACTTTTCCTGTTTTTAAATATTTTAGTTTTTTTACAAAAAAAAATTTATGTGGTATCTGAACTTTAGATAAATTTTTCACGCAAGTATTAAAGATTTTATTTTGAATTTGTAATTTTTTGTTAAAATCTTGCAACTCACATATTGCTATTGGCACTTCTCCAAAAAAACTATCTTTAACACCTAATACTAAGCAATTTTTGATATTTTTATTCCTCAAAATTACAGATTGGATATCCTTTGGATAAATATTCACCCCTGATTTAATAATAAGATTTTTTTTTCTGCCAGATAAAAAAAGATATCCCTTCTTCAAATATCCTAGATCGCCGGTTAAATAATAATTATTTATAAAGTTTTTTTTTTGATTATTGTTGTAATTAAAAATTAACTTAGTTTTACATCCAATCTCGCCTACTTCACCATCATCACATTCTTCATTTCTCTTGTTGAAAATTTTTACATCCACATTTTTGCAAGTTTTACCAACCGACTTAGTAAAGCCTTTTTTAAAATCATTATAATTAATTAAGGTTACAAAAGCAGTTTCGCTTAATCCATATAATTCGAGAAATTTGCTTTTAAAAAATTTATATAAATTTTTTTTCGCAGAGAGAGATAAATCAGATGAGGACCCTACAATAAATTTCAAGAATTTACATTTTCTTTTTTTTAATGCACTAAAGATAATTTTTAAATGTGAAGATATAGGAAAAATAATATTAATCTTATAACTAAATATTAAATCTATATATTTAAATAAATTAAATTTTTTCATTATGTATAAAGTTGAAAAGTTTGTGAGAGATAATAAGGTCAATCTTTGGGCTAATGAATGATGGATTGGAGAATAACAAATAATTTTATCATTCTTCTTAACATTAAATAAAATTGTAGATTGTTGGCTTCTTGAAAATTTACATTTTTCTGAGTAAAGTATTGGTTTGGGATCACTAGTTGTACCAGATGAAAATGAGCAAATAAAAAAATTCTTATAAGTTGTTTTTATTTTTTTTTTTATTTTAAATTTTGAAATTTTATCTATGAATATAATTTTTTTTTTAAATTCTTTAAATTTAGTTTCATCTTGTTTTACTAATAAAAAATTAAAATTAATTTTATGATAGCATTTTTTAAGCTGTTCGTTAGTCATATCTCTATCGAATAGAACTAATGAAAATTTCAATTTAGAAATAGCAATCATTAGGGCACAAACTTCAATTGAATTATCTATCGTACATCCTAATGTGAGATGATTGCCTAGTTTCTTTAAATTTTTAGAATAAAAATTAACTAATTTTATAAGCTCTATATAACTTATTTTTTTTTGTTCCGTCTCAAAAATTGCAATTTTTTTGAGAATATTTTTATCTTTAATTAAACTAATTTTTTTATAGAAAAGGCTCACAATTTACTTTTAATTATAGTTTCTAACACGGAAATAGTGCCAAAATTTTTTTTTAAATAATCTTTATTTGAAAATTTAATTTTAAATTTTTTTTCAATTTCACTTAAAATATTCAGCAAATCAATAGAGTCTAAATCTTCAATTTTTGTAATATCTGGATTCACTTCATCGATTTTTTTTATTTTTTTTTTTAATATTGAAAACAATTTTTTTTTTATATCTATTTTTTTTGATTTCATAATTTGATATAAGAAAAATTTACTCTATCGCCCACCTCTAGAGTTTTTTTCACTTTTTTTCCTAGGATATTTTTAAGGTGTTTTGGGTGTAAGCCAAAAGATGGTCTTATTGATTTTACATTAGAATTATTTATTTTTTCATTTTTTTTTATTTTTTTAACAATATAAAGTGATCTTCTTCCATTTAAATTTTCTTTAGAAGATTTAGAAATATTGTAATTTACTTTTCCTAAAGCAATTTCATTATTTCTTATATTGTTAATCATTATTCTAAATTTTTTCTCATCAAGTGAAAAAAAGCTATCGACAGTTTTTGCTTTTTTTGTAACAAAATGCTTTTCTATTACATTCGACCCTATTGCTGCTGCTAAAATAGGAATTTGAATTCCAATAGTGTGGTCGGAAAAACCAACTAAGCACTTAAATTTTTTTTTTAAATCTAGAATAGTTTTGAGGTTGAGTTCTTCAATCTTACTTGGGTAAGCTGAGGTGCATTTTAATATAATAATTTTCTTGTTGAACTTCGATATTGTTTTAAATGCTAAGCTTATATCTTTAAAATTTGATAAACCTGTTGAAATAATCATGGGTTTTTTCGTCTTCGCCACCTCTTCTAATAAAGGGATATCTGTAATTTCAGGAGAGGCAATTTTATAAGCTGGACAATTCAAACTTTTTAAAATCTTTAACGATTTAAGATCAAAAACAGAGGCGAATACAGTAATATTTTTTTTTTTACAATATTTAAAAATTAACGGAAGCCATTTAAGAGGTGTTTGTGCCTTTTTATATAATTTGTATAAAGTGTTATACTTGCCCCAAGAATTATTTTTTTTTATTTTAAAATCTTTTTTGTCTGAATTAATTGTGATTGTATCTGCCTCATAAGCTTGAATTTTAACAGCGTCAACTCCAGCTTTTTTAGCTTTATTTATCAAATTAAATATATTTTTTAATTTACCGTTATGATTTCCTGATAGTTCAGCAACTATATAGCAAGGGTGCTTGTCTCCGATGTTTTTTTTTCCAATTTTAATGCTTTGAAGACTCATTATTTAACTAACATTATTCAATATTTGTTCTCTACTTTCTGTGTCTTTTTGATTTAAATTGTCGATGCTACTACTACATGATGCACATGGATCTTTTTTAGAATTCCACCCGAAAAGATGCTTTCTCCATTGAGATAACTTTTTATAAGCATATATTTTAAAAATTGAATTAGAGTCATTTTTATCAACGCTTTGAATTACATGTTTGTTAAAATTATTATTATTAAATATGTCACAACATGGAGTTACATTTCCATTATAATAGACAGTAAATTCTCGGAATGGTTTAACGCAAGGTGATACTCTATTTTTATAAGTTTTAGTAGTATTTATTGTTCCTCCTCTATAATTTCCTTCATCAAACCAATTAGGACACTGCACAATTACAAATAATTTATTTACTCTAAAACAAAATCCTAATTCAGAAATATGTTTACTGTTTAATTGAAAGTTAATCCTCTTTGCAAACTTTATCAAGCTCTGCCTTGAATCAGCTTGACTAAATTTTTTACCTTTTGGTACATGTAAAGTAATTTTTAATTTATTTAATCCAGACGCTTCGAGTTTATGAAGGTCGTTTAATTTTTTTATAAAATCTCCATTAGAGTTTGATTGAAGAATACTTAAGGGTAAATTTTCTCTGATAAATTTCAGGTAAGATGTAAAATTTTTATCTGCTAATGGCTCATTGTATAAGTTAAGACAAATGTTTCGACTAAAGTTTATCTTTTTTAAAGATAAGATAATATTTTTAAATAATTTTTGATTAATAAATGTTTTAAAATTTCTTCCGTATGTAGAAACGGGGCAATAATCACATTTCCGATTACAATATGAGGATGTTTCTAAATTTACTGTATCAACGTTTTTTTCAAAAACATTAATTGCTTTATCAATTTCACCATCTGTCACCCCTGTTAATAATTCATAATCAAAATCACTGTTCAATTTTCTTTTCCAATAATCCTTTTTATGAAAGTTATATGATTTTAAATACTCTTCTTTTGAGATTTCTTGAAATATGGGTTTCATTTATTGATATTCAAAATTACTCTAAAAATTTATAATATTTTACTCATTCAAATGTTCAATTATTGAACATATAGCATATATCAATATTAATCAACTGTTTTAATTCTTAAGTTCAGATATTGAGAATAATTAATTGTTTTATGTGATGAAGTATCAAATTACGTTTTAAAAATTATTTTCAGTGCATAAATCAAGCCAATTGAGCTATTAGTACTGGTCAGCTACACGCGTTACCGCGCTTCCACACCCAGCCTATCAACGTAGTGGTCTACTACGGCTCTATAGGAAGAACTAGTTTTGAGGTGGGTTTCCCACTTAGATGCTTTCAGCGGTTATCCCGTCCATACTTAGCTACCCGGCACTGCAGCTGGCGCTACAACCGGTCCACCAGTGGTATGTTCATCCCGGTCCTCTCGTACTAGGGACAAATCCTCTCAATTCTTCTACACCCATGGCAGATAGGGACCGAACTGTCTCACGACGTTCTGAACCCAGCTCACGTACCACTTTAATTGGCGAACAGCCAAACCCTTGGGACCTGCTCCAGCCCCAGGATGTGATGAGCCGACATCGAGGTGCCAAACACCCTCGTCGATATGGACTCTTGGAGGGTATCAGCCTGTTATCCCCGGCGTACCTTTTATCCGTTGAGCGATGGCCCTTCCACTCAGAACCACCGGATCACTATGACCGTCTTTCGACTCTGCTCGACTTGTCAGTCTCGCAGTCAGGCAGGCTTATGCCATTGCACTCTACGAACGATTTCTGACCGTTCTGAGCCTACCTTCGCACGCCTCCGTTACTTTTTGGGAGGCGACCGCCCCAGTCAAACTACCCACCATACAATGTCTTGCAGCCGGCTTACGGCATGCAGTTAGATGTCAAGAATAATAAGAGAGGTATTTCACTGACGACTCCGTTTTAGCTGGCGCCAAAACATCAAAGTCTCCCTCCTATGCTAAACATATCATTCCTAACACCAATATAAAGTTGTAGTAAAGGTGCACGGGGTCTTTCCGTCTAACCACGGGAACTCCGCATCTTCACGGAGAATTCAATTTCACTGAGTTGATGTTGGAGACAGCGGAGATATCGTTACGCCATTCATGCAGGTCGGAACTTACCCGACAAGGAATTTCGCTACCTTAGGACCGTTATAGTTACGGCCGCCGTTCACTGGGGCTTCAGAAATTAGCTTGCACTAATCGCATTAACCTTCCAGCACCGGGCAGGCGTCAGACCCTATACATCCACTTACGTGTTAGCAGAGCCCTGTGTTTTTGATAAACAGTCGCATCTCCCTGGCTTGTGCCACCCACTTAAAGTTACCTTAAAATGGGTCCTCCTTCTTCCGAAGTTACGGAGGCATTTTGCCGAGTTCCTTCAACATCATTCTCTCAAGCGCCTAATTATACTCTAATAATCCACCTGTGTCGGTTTAGGGTACGGTCTAATGATGGAGCTATTTCCTGGGACTTCTTCACGGCTAACTCAATCCATTAAGAGTTAACAATTTAGGAAATCCGTCACTTCCATCTGGTCAAGGAATATTAACCTTGTTTCCATCGACTACGGCTCTCGCCCTCGTCTTAGGGACCGACTAACCCTGCGCGGATTAACCTTGCGCAGGAACCCTTGGATTTTCGGCGACAGAGTTTTTCACTCTGTTAATCGTTACTTATGTCAGCATTCGCACTTCTGATACCTCCAGGATCCCTCACGGGTATCCCTTTACAGGCTTACAGAACGTTCCGCTACCAGATATAATTTCCGAAGAAATTATAAATCCACAGATTCGGTACATGATTTGAGCCCCGTTACATCTTTGGCGCAGAAACTCTATTAGACCGGTGAGCTGTTACGCTATCTTTAAAGGATGGCTGCTTCTAAGCCAACCTCCCGGCTGTTTAGGAATCTCCACATCCTTTCACACTTAATCATGATTTAGGGACCTTATCTGGTGATCTGGGCTTTTTCCCTCTCGACCATGGACCTTAGCACCCACAGTCTGTCTGCTGAGGTAAAATGTTTGGCATTCGGAGTTTTATGAGGGTTGGTAAAGATTTCTCTCCCCTAGCCCCTTTAGTGCTCTACCTCCAAACATCAATTTACTCAACGCACTACCTAAATAGTTTTCGCGGAAAACCAGCTATCTACGAATTTGGTTGGCCTTTCACCCCTTACCACAAGTCATCCAAAGACTTTTCAACGTCAACTGGTTCGGTCCTCCGGCAAGTGTTACCCTGCTTTCAACCTGCTCATGGTAAGCTCATTCGTTTTCGGGTCTAATTCATACAACTTACGCCCATTTAAGACTCGCTTTCGCTACGCCTACACCTTACGGCTTAAGCTTGCTGGATAAATTAAGTCACTGACCCATTATACAAAAGGTACGCCGTCACTCTAAAAAGAGCTTCGACTGTTTGTAGGCATACGGTTTCAGGTTCTATTTCACTCCCCTAATAGGGGTTCTTTTCACCTTTCCCTCACGGTACTAGTTCACTATCGGTCACTGAAGAGTATTTAGGCTTAGAGGGTGGTCCCCCTATATTCAAACAAGATTTCACGTGTCCCGCTCTACTCAAGAATACTATTAAGCTTTACCCATACGGGACTATCACCCTCTGTGGTTAGTTTTTCCAAACTATTTTGGTTATCTTAATATTATTACTGGCCTATTCCGCTTTCGCTCGCCACTACTAACGGAATCTCAATTGATTTCTTTTCCTCCGGTTACTTAGATGTTTCAGTTCTCCGGGTTAGCTCTTCAAACCTATGAATTCAGTTTGAAGTACCACATAAAGTGGTGGGTTGTCCCATTCGGAAATTTTCGGATCAAAGCCTGCATACAGCTCCCCGAAACTTATCGCAGTATACCACGTCCTTCATCGCCTTTCAGTGCCTAGGCATCCGCCATACGCCCTTAAACGCTTGATTTATGCACAGAAAATAATTTTCTGTCTAAATTAAATTTTTAAAAAAACATTCATCTATTCGAACATTTTTAGATTGTTCATCTATTCGAACAATCGGATATAGATATTGTTTGATTGTTCTTACTGTTTGAACAATCAAAATTGATATTCATTATTTACAATTTGAAAAAACTAAAAGTGTCATGGTGGAGGATAGCGGGATCGAACCGCTGACCTCCTGAATGCAAATCAGGCGCTCTCCCAGCTGAGCTAATCCCCCGTGAAAAATGGTGGGCCGAGGACGACTCGAACGTCCGACCTCACCCTTATCAGGGGTGCGCTCTAACCACCTGAGCTACCGGCCCCTAAGCATTTATGAGACACTTTAATGTTAAAGAAGAGAAATGAGGACGGCCACATTAACTTAATTTTTTGAGACCAAAAGAAATATTTTGGTCTTCCTTAGAAAGGAGGTAATCCAGCCGCAGGTTCCCCTACGGCTACCTTGTTACGACTTCACCCCAGTTGCTGATCGTACCGTAGTCAAAGGTATAAGCTTTGCCTTAAGGTGTAACCAACTTCCATGGTGTGACGGGCGGTGTGTACAAGACCCGGGAACGTATTCACCGCGGCGCGCTGATCCGCGATTACTAGCAATTCCAGCTTCATGCACTCGAGTTACAGAGTACAATCCGAACTGAGACACATTTTTGGGATTAGCTTAGAGTCACCTCTTTGCATCCCATTGTAAGTGCCATTGTAGCACGTGTGTAGCCCAACACATAAGGGCCATGAGGACTTGACGTCATCCCCACCTTCCTCCAGCTTATCACTGGCAGTTCTTTTAAAGTGCCCAACTAAATGGTGGCAACTAAAAGTAGGGGTTGCGCTCGTTGCGGGACTTAACCCAACATCTCACGACACGAGCTGACGACAGCCATGCAGCACCTGTGTTTCGTCCAGCCGAACTGAAGAAACTAATCTCTTAGTCTCGCGACGAACATGTCAAGTGTTGGTAAGGTTCTGCGCGTATCTTCGAATTAAACCACATGCTCCACTGCTTGTGCGGGTCCCCGTCAATTCATTTGAGTTTTAACCTTGCGGTCGTACTCCCCAGGCGGTGTGCTTAATGCTTTCGCTGCGACACTGAAAAATATATTTCCAACGTCTAGCACACATCGTTTACAGCATGGACTACGAGGGTATCTAATCCTCTTCGCTACCCATGCTTTCGCTCCTCAGTGTCAGTAGTGACCCAGTAAGTTGCCTTCGCATTTGATGTTCTTTCTAATATCTACGAATTTCACCTCTACACTAGAAATTCCACTTACCTCTATCACACTCTAGCTAAAAAGTTTTGATGGCAGTTCCAAGGTTAAGCCTTGGGATTTCACCATCAACTTTTTTAACCACCTACGAGCTCTTTAAGCCCAGTAATTCCGAACTACGCTAGGTCCCTTCGTATTACCGCGGCTGCTGGCACGAAGTTAGCCGGACCTTCTTATTCGGGTACAGTCATTTTCTTCCCCGACGAAAGAGTTTTACAACCCAAGGGCCTTCTTCACTCACGCGGCATCGCTGCATCAGGGTTTCCCCCATTGTGCAAGATTCCCCACTGCTGCCTCCCGTAGGAGTCTGGGCCGTGTCTCAGTCCCAATGTGGCTGGTCTTCCTCTAAGAACAGCTATTGATCGTTGCCTTGGTAAGCTTTTACCTTACCAACTAGCTAATCAAGTGCGGGCTCATCTTTCGGCGTTAAAACTTTCCCCGTAAGGGCTTATTCAGTATTAGCACAAGTTTCCCCGTGTTATTCTGAACCAAAAGGCAGATTCCCACATATTACTCACCCGTTTGCCACTCAGTATTGCTACTGCGTTCGACTTGCATGTGTTAGGCGTGCCGCCAGCGTACGTTCTGAGCCATGATCAAACTCTCAAGTTTAATAACGGCGCACACTAGCTTTAATAACTTTAAGGTAAATAAAGTTATTTTTCGTTAAAGCGTGTACGACAATTTCTTTATTAACCTAGCCGTCCACACTTCTCTTCTAAAATTTACAATTTAAAAAAGCTAAGATTTTAATGATTAAAATCTACACACCTCTGGCGCAAATTATATTATTGTTTCTAGAGGTGAGGGCTCGTTTTATTACAATTTTATCATAAGTCAAGGCGTATATTAGTCAAAATTGACAATAAAATAAGCGTTTTTTGAGTACTTCGCGTTGCAAAGGTCTCATTATTTTTGTAGAAAACAACTATGACGATAATCCAAATATTTTCAAATTTTTTTAAAAAAAGATTAGATATTCGTGCTTCAATTAAAACAAATAAATCTAAAATTTTAAGCCTCAATCCAATAATTTTTTTAACTTTAATCGTAATCTTTTCTGTTGTCTTTTTTTCTTTAAACAATCTTATGACACAGAGAAGTATTGAAAAAAAAAATAATATTAAAACAATTGCAGCTTCTAATGAATTTTCAAAATTTTCAAATTTTGTAATTTCTAAATTAAATAGTCCCTATTCAGAAATAAAATATTTAATTAAGAGTAACGATAGTATTGAAAAAATACTTAAAAAATATCAGATTAAATCTGAAGATATAAATGAGATTTCCACTAAACTAAAAAGAAAGAAACTTTCAAATATCTATTCTGGTAGAGAATTGTCAATGGTATTAAAAAAACTCGACAATGAGACTATTACTGTAGTTAACTTAAATTTTCCAATAACTAATACGAGTAGTGTAGAAGTAAGAAAGTTACAAGATACCTTTACAGTTAAAGAAAATATTTTAAAATTATATAAGAAAGAAATAGTTGTAAAAAATTCTATCACTAACAATTTATACAACTCAGCAATGACGGTAAACGTTGAACCAAATATAATTGTGGAATTTGCTAGAATATTTGGTTTTGAGGTAGATTTTCAAAGAGATATCCGAAAAGGAGATTGGTTTGAAATATATTACGAAAAATTTATAGATGATAATAATAAAGTAAGAGATACAGGAAAAATAATTTATGCCTCAATGTATGTGAATGGTGAAGAAATTAATTTATACAATTTTGAATATAAAAATGATGAAGAGTATTATGATATTAAAGGAAAGAGCATAACAAAATCTTTAATGAAAACTCCAATTAATGGTGCGCGACTATCATCGTCTTTTGGAATGAGAAAACATCCAATCTTAGGATATAATAAAATGCATCGTGGTACAGATTTTGCTGCACCAAGTGGAACACCTATTATGGCTTCAGGTTCTGGTACTGTAACTCGTGCTAGATGGTGCGGAGGAGGTGGTAATTGTGTAAAGATAAAACATAATTCATCTTATGAAACAATTTATGCTCATATGAAATCATTCGCTAAAGGAATTAAAGAAGGTAGAAAAGTAAAACAAGGTCAGATAATTGGGTACGTAGGGTCAACTGGATTATCTACAGGACCTCACCTTCACTATGAAGTAATAGTAAATGGTAAAAAAGTAAATTCTCAAAAATTAAAGTTGCCATCAGGAAAAGTCTTAAAGGGAGATGCTAGAAAAGAGTTTGAATTAAAAAGAATAAAAATTGATCTAAAATTATCTGAGTTAAGATAGTTTTAAATTATAATTTTAAGATAATTTTTTCTCTAATAAAGTTTCTTCCGAAGTTGTATTATCTGAAATTTTATTTTTATCTACGTAGCTTTCTTTTTTCTCTGTCAATTCATTTAATCTTCTAAGATAATGATCTGCATGTTGTAAATAATTTTGGGCTAGAACTGGGTCTCCATTGCTTTGGGCGTCTTTTGCTAGTTGCTGGAATTTTTGCATAGTTTTTTCAACATTGTGCGAATTATTCATCGACCCATTTCTATTAAAATTAATATTTCCATTATTAAACGAGCTTGTGTTTGAAGACCCGTTTCTTCTTCTTAAAAAGTTACTTTTTTGTTGTCTGCCTCTAAAGTTTCTTCTTCTATTATTATTCATTTGAGTGTTATTTTATTAATTTTGATATTAAACATCTTGTATTATCTTTATAATCTTTAATATATTTTTCTATTTTAAAATTATTTATCTTTAATTCTTTTGAAACTTTGTTGCTCTGCCAATTCCCAATTTCAATAGCGAGCCTGCCATTAATTTTTAAGATTTCTTTTGCTTTGTAAATAACTTTTTTAATTACGTCAAGCCCATCATTTCCACCATTGAGAGCAATTAGAGGTTCATATTTCTTTATATCATCATCTAAATTTTTAATATTTTTTGTATCTATATAAGGAGGGTTTGAGACAATTAAATCAAATTTACAGTTAAAAAGTTTAATTATAGATTTGTTATAAAACTTAATTTTATTCTCCACTTTATGTAATAGTGCATTTTGCTTTGCTATTTTGAGAGCTCTGCTTGATATGTCTATACCCACTCCCTTGGAATTAGAGAGTTCACTTAGCAAACTGATTATAATACAACCAGAACCAGTACCGACATCCAACAAAGATATGTTTTTATTTTTATAAATTTTTATCAAATCCTCAACTAAAAGCTCTGTTTCCGGTCTTGGTATCAAAGTATTTTTATTTACGTGGAATTTCTTGCTCCAAAACTCTTTTTCATTAATAATATAAGCAACGGGTTCTTTATTTAACCTCCGTTGAATTAAATTATCGAATGCAAAAATCTCAGTATTTTTCATATTTTGGTTTAATCTTATTAATATTTGCTCTCTGCTTTTGTTTAGAACTTTTGAAAGTAAAATTTCAGAGTCAATTCTATGTGTTTTTATTTTTTGTTTTTGAAGTTTATAGGAGCCTGAATTAAGAAGTTCTAAAGCGTTCATTTTATATATTTTCAAGTTTTAAATTTTGCTCTTTTAACCTGAGCTGTTCGTTTATTTCCTCATGAATTTCACCACTTAAAAATTCTTCTAATTTATGAAGCGTTAAATTAATTCTGTGATCAGTTACTCTTCCTTGAGGAAAATTGTAAGTCCTAATTCTCTCAGATCTATCGCCAGTACCTATTTGATGTCTTCTATTGCTTGATCTCTCTTGATCTCTTTTTCTTTTTTCTGCCTCATAAACTCTTGATCTTAAAATTTTTAATGCTTTAGCTTTATTCTTGTGTTGAGACTTTTCATCTTGTTGACTTACTACTACGCCACTTGGGAGATGAGTAATCCTTACCGCGCTATCAGTAGTATTAACAGATTGTC
Organism: uncultured Pelagibacteraceae bacterium; assembly: GCA_902632145.1. GTDB lineage: Bacteria > Pseudomonadota > Alphaproteobacteria > Pelagibacterales > Pelagibacteraceae > Pelagilacustribacter. Next base: position 24,660 of record CACPBH010000002.1, read on the forward strand.
CTCCTGGCCCCCCTGCTCTAAAGACATCTATTCTTAAATCTATATCTTTAATTTGAATATCTACTTCTTCTGCCTCTGGAAGAACAGCCACTGTAGCAGCTGATGTATGGACCCTACCTTGAGTTTCAGTTTTTGGTATTCTTTGCACACGATGAACGCCTGACTCATATTTAAGATAAGAGTAAATATCGTTTCCGTTCACCAAAAAAATAACCTCTTTGTATCCACCTGCCTCACTTTTTGAAATACTTATTATTTCAATTTGCCATTTTTTTTTTGAGCAAACTTTTTCATACATTCTAAAAAGATCAGCACAAAATAGTGAAGCTTCTAATCCTCCAGTTCCAGCTCTTATTTCTACTATTGCATTTTTATCATCATCTTCATCTTTAGGTAGAAGAAATATCTTTAATTTATTTTCATATAAATTTTTTTTATTCTCCATTTCTCCTAAATCTTTTTTTGCCATTTCAATAATTTCAATGTCATTGTTTTTATCATTTATAATTTGTTCTAATCCCCTCTTTTCCTCTTCAAAATTTAAATATTCTTTTGCCGTTGAAATTATATTGCCAAGATTGGAGTATTCTTTTGATTTTTTTGCAAACATTTTTGGCTCAATTTTTCCTGAGGATAGCTCTTTTTCTAGAATATTATGCTTTAAAATTATATCTTTTACTTTTTCTAATGGTATCATCAATCTAATTCTTTAACTTTGTCCTCTACTAGCTGAACGACTTTATTAATTATTTCTGAATTAGCTACCTTTGTATGAGGGAGTCCTGAAAGATACAAAAGATTATTATCTTGTCCACCTCCAGTCAAACCAATCTCAGTTTGTGAAGCTTCACCAGGGCCATTCACTACACAACCAATTATAGATAGGTTTATTGGTTTTTTTATGTGAGCAAGTTTCTCTTCTAATTTTTTTACAGTTTCAATGACAGGGAAAGCTTGACGAGCACAAGAAGGGCAAGAAATAATATTTACTCCTCTTGAGCGAATACCTAATGATTTAAGAATTTCATAACCAGCTTTAATCTCATCTACAGGATCAGATGAAAGCGAAACTCTGATTGTATCACCTATACCCTCCATTAAAAGTTGACCAATTCCGATTGAAGATTTTATACTGCCGCTAAACAAACTCCCTGCTTCTGTTACTCCTAGATGAAGAGGGTAGTCGCATTCATTAGATAACTGTTGATACGCTTTAACAGTTAGGAAAATATCTGATGATTTGACGCTTATTTTAAAATTAAAAAAGTCATTGTCCTCTAATAATTTAATATTATTTTTTGCACTCTCAACTAGTGCTTCGGGACAAGGTTCTTTATATTTTTCTAATAAAGATTTATCTAATGAGCCGGCATTGACACCAATTCTAATTGAACAATTATTGTCTTTTGCCGCTTTAACCACCTCTAGAACTCTTTCTTTAGAACCTATGTTACCCGGGTTTATTCTTAAACAACTTGCTCCCATTTTTGCAGCTTCAATAGCTCTTCTATAATGAAAATGTATATCAGCTACAATTGGAGCTTCTACATTTTTTATAATTTCTTTTAAAGATTTTGTAGAATTTTCATCAGGACAAGATACTCGCACAATATCTGCGCCAGCCTCTTCTAATTGTTTAATTTGAGTAATAGTATTTTTGACGTCCGTAGTTAAAGTATTTGTCATTGATTGGACAGTGATTTTTGAATTTCCTCCGACTGATATCTTGCCAACTTTAATTTCCTTAGTTTTCTTTCTTTTAATAATTCTATGTGGTCTGATTTGCATTAATCTAATTCAAAAATTGTGTGTAATTTCTTAACTGCATTGAGTGTTTTTTCTTCGTCAATTATAACAGATAATTTTATTTCTGAGGTTGATATAGCTAAAATATTAATTTTATCATCAGCCAAAGCTTTAAACATTTTATATGTTACACCTGGGGTTGAAACCATTCCAGCGCCAACTATTGAAACTTTAGCCACTTTGTCATTGTGAATTATATTTTTATATTTAATTTTTTGATTAGTATTCAATATGTCTTTGGTCTTAGTAAGATCATTTCTTTTAATAGTAAATGTTATATCGGTTGTTTTTTGATCAGAAGAAACGTTTTGTATAACCATATCAACATTTATTTGTGCTTTGTTGAGAGGTTCAAATATGTTTGCTGCAATTCCAGGTTTATCTTCAACACCAACAAGAGTAATTTTAGCATCATCTTTTGAATATGCTACACCAGTAACACTTTTGGAATAATCAATATTATCTTGATCAAATATAGTTGTTCCTTTTCTATCTGTAAATGTTGACCTAACCTGTAAAGGTATATTGTACATCATAGCAGTTTGAACTGCTGAGGATTGCATCACTTTTGCTCCAAGTGAAGATAGTTCTAACATTTCATCATATGATATTCGATCTATTTTTTTAGCTACAGGAATTTTATTCGGGTCAGAAGAGAAGACACCATCAACATCAGTGTAAATTTCACAAGAGTCCGCATCAAATAATTTGGCTAATGCAACTGCTGTAGCATCAGATCCTCCACGACCAATTGTTGTAATGTCACCATTTTTGGAAATTCCTTGAAACCCTGGTACAACTGCAACACCTTCGTTTAAGTAATTGTTAATTTTTGAAACATTCATATTTATGATCCTTGAATTTGTATGTTCACCCTCTGTCAATATTGGTATTTGCCAGTTTAACCAAGATTGTGCGTTGATATTTATTTTTATCAAAGCGCCCGCGAGTAAAGCACAAGTTACTTGTTCACCTGTTGCAAGTAAAACATCAAGTTCCCTTTTGCTAAAATCATTTGTAACAGATTGAGATAATTGAATAAGATCGTTTGTCTGACCTGCCATTGCTGAAACTACTACGATAATTTTGTTGCCTGCGTCATATTCCCTTTTGATAATTTTTGCAACATGTTGAATTCTTTCTACTGTGCCAATAGACGTTCCTCCAAACTTAAGTACTTTTTTCATCGTTTTTGATTTCAATATATATTTTTAAGAATATAATATAAGTTATTTTTTTAATTAATGACATGACTACTATAAATAAAGAGGAAATTCAAAAGTTTTCAGATTTGGCTGAAGAATGGTGGGATGTTAAAGGTAAATTTAAACCCCTACATATGTTTAATCCAATTAGGATTGAATACATAACTGAAAAAATAAAATCACATTTTAATATTAATAAAATCGAAAATAATTTTCTTAAAAATTTGAACATACTAGATATTGGGTGTGGAGGAGGTTTAATAAGTGAACCTATGTCAAGATTAGGTGGCATAGTTACAGGAATAGATGCATCTGAAAAAAATATTAGGATAGCCCAGCTACATGCAAGAAAAAATAATTTAGATATTCGTTATCTAAAAAAATCTCCAGAACAATTGAATGAATTTGAAAAATTTGATGTTATCTTAAATCTTGAAATTATTGAGCATGTAGAGAATGTAAATTTATATATAGAATCATGTTATAAATTACTAAAAAAAAATGGCATAATGTTTACCGCTACACTAAATAGAACTTTAACTTCTTATGTAAAGGCAATAATAGGCGCTGAATATATATTAAGATGGCTACCAATAGGAACTCATGATTGGAATAAGTTTATTAAACCTGAAGAGTTAGAAAAAATTCTTACAGCTAAAAGTTTTAGAACAATCGATATTAAAGGTTTAGAGTTTAACCCATTATTAAGTAAATGGAAAAAGTCAGATAATCTGTCTGTAAATTATATCTTCTGTAGTGCCAAAAATTAGTTATTTTTATCTACCCAAGGTATACTAAGTAAATCTATGCCCTCTTCTTTAAGTTCTTTTCTCTCTTCGGGTGAAGTTATGCCATAAATCATCTTCTTATTTTTTTTGTCGTAATAAATTTCTCTTACTTTCTTACTAAAATCTTCACCAACATATTCAAAGTTTTTTTCAATAAAATTTCTTAATTTAATCAGTTTATTTCTTTGTTTTTGTAAAATTTTCTCATTAATTTGAAATTTATTTACATCATTATTTTTTGAAACTGAAATCATAGGAGCCATAATAGATTTTTTAATTTTTTTCGAATTGCAGTAAATACACTCTAATAATTTTCTAGTTTTCAATCTCTCGAACTCTTTTGAGTCAGAAAACCAACTTTCAAACTCGTGGTCGTTATTACATTTTAAGTTATACTTAATCATATTTAATTTCTATAGTCAGCGTTTATATCTATATAATCATGTGTAAAATCACATGTAAAACACTTAAAAGCGTCATTACCTAATTTTAAATTTACTTCGATTTCTACTGAGTCCCATTTCATATATTCCTTTAATTTTTCTTCATCATAGCTTTCAGATATTCTACCGTTTTCAGCCACTATTATATTACCGATCTTTAATTTTAATTTTTTTATATCTACAATTTCTCCGGACTTACCTATGCCCATAATTATTCTTCCCCAGTTGGGGTCTTCTCCTGCTACAGCAGTTTTTACTAATGGTGAATTGGCAATTGCAAAAGCAATTTTTTTTGCACTCCCTAGAGATTTGGCATTGATTACACTTATCGTTAAAAATTTTTTTGCGCCTTCTCCATCTACCACAATTTGTTTAGCAAGATTAAGACACAATTTTTTAAGAGCTAGTTCAAATTTTTGAATTACTTTATCGTTAAGTGATAAATTGTCACCAATTTTAAGCATTCTTGTTGAAAAAATTGAAACCATATCATTAGTTGATTGATCGCTATCAACTGTAATTGCATTAAATGAATTAGAGGCAGCTCTTTTTAAAAGTGTTTTCAATAAATTAGAGCTGATATCTGCGTTGGTGAAAATAAAAGATAACATTGTAGCCAAGTTAGGGGCTATCATTCCAGAGCCTTTAGCAACTCCACAAATTCTAATTAACTCATCACCTATAATTATTTCTTCATAAGCTACTTTGGGTTTTGTATCTGTTGTCATGATTGATGAGGCTATTTTCAACCAGTACATCTTATTTTGATCACTTCTTAATTTTTCAACCAATTCTGGCAGTCTATCTTTTATTTTATCAACTGGAAATTCTTCCCCTATCACTCCGGTAGAAGCAAAAATTAAATCCTTTATTTTTACTGTTTCAGTAGTTCCCTTCTTAGACTTAGACTCTTTTATTGTTAATACTCTTGATAAATTTTTTGCTAAAATATCAATACTGTCTTTTCCTTGTTTTCCTGTAAATGTATTGGCATTTTTAGTATTTACAAGTAAGCCTTTAATGACTTTTTTATGTGAATTGCTGTTCCAAGGAATAAATTCAGAAGTTATGCTATTAGACGTGTAAAGGGTTGCATAATTAGCTCCTTTGCTAAAGTAAAATAAAGCAACGTCATCTCTTCCATCGTTGTATAAATCAGCAGAAATAGAGGACATCTCCAAACCTTCAATTTTCTTTAAGTTTTGAAACTCTCCCATTTTAGATAACTTGGACTTATCATTAAGAAAATTTTTGATGTTTATTGTCATAATTGCTATTTAATTTAATTTATAAATACATATATAGAGACATAATGAATTTATTTACAAGGACTTTTAGTAAGATATTTAAAAGCTCTAATCAACAGGAATTAGATAAAATCCAAAATTTAATTTTGGCTATAAACAATAAAGAAAATGAGATTAAATCTTTAACAGAAAGTCAAATAAAAGAAAAAACTGATAATCTTAAAAAAAATGTTCAAAATGGTTCGATTAAGTTAGATGATATAATTCCAGAAAGTTTCGCTTTAGTAAGAGAGGCTGCCAAAAGAACTCTTGGGGAAAGACATTACGATGTTCAATTGGCAGGAGGATTAATACTTCATAAAGGTAAAATTGCCGAGATGAAAACTGGAGAAGGAAAGACTTTAGTTTCAACTTTACCAGCATATTTAAACTCTCTTTCAGGAAAAGGTGTTCATATTGTTACTGTAAATGATTATTTAGCTCAAAGAGACTCTGAATGGATGGGTAAAGTATTTAATTATCTAGGAGTTTCGACTGGATGTATAACAAATAATCTTGATGACGGTGAAAGAAAGAAAAATTATTTATGTGACATTACATACGCAACTAATAATGAGCTTGGATTTGATTACCTAAGGGATAACATGAAGTATGAAATTGATGAAATGGTTCAAAGAGGTCATAATTATTGTATAGTAGATGAGGTTGATAGTATATTAATAGATGAATCTAGAACTCCATTGATAATTTCTGGTAAGTTAGAAGATAAAACAACGCTTTACGCAATATCTAATGAATTTATAAAAAAATTACAAAAAAACGACTATGAATTAGATGAAAAAAATAAAAATGTTATTCTTACTGATGATGGAGTAGACAAAGTAGAAAAGTTGGCATTACAAAAAAACATTTTGAAGAATGGAAATTTTTATGATCCGGCAAATTTAGATTTAGTTCATCACACAAATCAAGCACTTAAAGCAAATTTAATTTTCAAAAAAGATACTGATTATATTGTGAGAGATGGCAAAGTTCAAATAATTGATGAATTCACCGGAAGAGTTTTAGGTGGAAGAAGGTTTTCGGATGGTTTGCATCAAGCCATTGAGGCAAAGGAAAACGTAGACATAGAAGGAGAAAACCAAACACTCGCATCAATAACTTATCAAAATTACTTTAGACTTTATCATCAATTATCAGGTATGACTGGGACAGCAATGACAGAGGCTGAGGAATTTTTTGATATTTATAAATTGAATGTAGTTTCAATTCCTACAAATAAAAAAATGTTAAGAAATGACTTTAATGATCAGATATTTAGAACTGAGAAAGAAAAATATAATGCAATTACAAAAAAAATAATTGAATGTAGCTCTAAAGGCCAGCCAGTGTTAGTAGGTACAACTAGTATTGAGAAGTCAGAAAAAATTTCGGATTTTCTTAGTGAAAGAAAAATTAATCATAATGTTCTAAACGCTAAACATCATAAAAAAGAAGCACAAATAATTGCTGAAGCTGGTAAAATTGGAGCTGTCACAATAGCAACAAACATGGCCGGAAGAGGAACAGATATCAAATTAGGAGGGAATAAAGATTACTTTGATGATGGAAAAGATAATAATTCAAAAGAATATAAAGAGAACGAGTTAAAAGTAAAAGAATTAGGTGGACTTTGTATTATAGGAACAGAGAGACACGAAAGTAGACGAATTGATAATCAGTTAAGAGGAAGATCCGGAAGACAGGGAGACCCTGGATCATCAATTTTTTTTATAAGTTTACAGGATGAATTAATGAGAATTTTTGGGGGAGACTCAATTGATGGTATGCTTAAAAAACTTGGACTAAAGGAAAATGAGTCGATAGATCATCCTTGGATAAATAAAGCGATGGAGAGAGCTCAAAAAAAAGTTGAAACTAGAAATTTTGATATTAGAAAAACTTTAATCAAATTTGATGACGTAATGAATGACCAAAGACAAGTAATTTTTTCACAAAGATTAAAAATTTTAAAAGAAAAAAATACTATCGAGACCCTTGATGATTTTTTTGAAGATGTGATTAATGAACTTAAAGTTTCAGTGAATAATTATAATAAGTCAAATGATGAAAAATATTTGACCGAAATCAAAAATGTTACAGGCAATTCAATAAAAGATGAAAAATTAGTAAAAATATCATTAAACGGCGAAGAGAGATTTGTTAAAGAAATGAGGTATATATTGGAAGAAAAAAGAAAATCTAGAGTAAATATTTTAGGTCAAGATCAAAACGAGTCTTTAGAAAAAAAAATTTTCTTACAAGTTATAGATTATTCCTGGAGATCGCATCTTCAATACCTCGAACAGTTGAGACAAGTGATAGGGCTTAGACAATATGGTCAAAAAGATCCTCTTTCTGAATTTAAAAAAGAAGCATTTATTCTTTTTGAGAGTTTGTTAGCAAAAATCAAAAATGATCTAGTTAAAATTCTTCTGAATTTAAATATTGTTGTTAATTCAAAAGAAAATAATGAAACTAAAAAAGAAGATATGGAAAGAAATGATGAACAATTCAAAAAGGTAGGAAGAAATGAAAAATGCCCTTGTGGTTCAGGTAAAAAATTTAAGTTATGTCACGGAAATATATAAATTAAATTTTCTTGAAAGCTTCAAGAGCTTTAAGTCTTGCTTTTTCATGAATTACAATAGGAGAAGGATAATCTAAATCTAATTTTAAAATGTTGTTGTCGTTAAGTTCCCAAGGTTTATGAATAAATTTTTTTGGAACATTTTTCAATTCTTTTACCCATTTTTTTACATATTCACCCTCCTTGTCAAATTTTTCACCCTGCAAAATTGGGTTAAAAATTCTGAAATAAGGTGCTGCATCTGCTCCTGATCCTGCCACCCATTGCCAACCTGACACGTTATTTGCTTCACTATAATCTAATAAACAATTTTTAAAAAACTTTTCACCTTCAATCCAGTTAATTAGTAAATGTTTTACAAGAAAAGATCCTACTATCATTCTTACTCTGTTATGCATCCATCCGGTTGAGTGCAGCTCTCTCATTCCAGCATCTACTATTGGATACCCGGTTAATCCTTTTTTCCAAGCGTTCAAAAATTTCTGATTTTTTTCCCAAGGAAATTTGTCAAATTTTTTTGAGTAATTGCCCTTTGTCATGTGTGGAAAAAAATTTATCAAAGAATGATTAAATTCTCTCCATCCTATCTCGGTCAAATATTTGTTAATGCCTTGTTTTTTTATTTTAGCACATTCCTGCCATATGGTCTCAACATGTATTTGGCCATGTTTAATATATGGTGACAATTTAGATGTTCCAATTAAATTAGGAAAATTTCTTGCTTCAGAATAATTTTCAATTCTTTCTTTAATAAAATTTTTAAGTTCTTTTAATGCTTTTTCCTCACTTGGTTCCCAATACCTCTCAAATTTTTCAAACCACTTTTTTTTTGGATAAATTTCTTTCTCGTTTATGGTGTTCTCAAAAAAAGAGGTTATTTTTTTACATTTAGAAATTTTTTTTTCTTTTGGTGGAATTTTTTCTAAGTAAAATTTTTCTGCGTTTCTCCAGTATGGTGTAAATACTTTAAATGGAGTACCATCTCCTTTTTTAACTTCATTTATTTCATTCAGTAAATTTCCTTTCAAAATATTAAATTCGATTCTATTATTTCTAAATTTTGCAGATAAATAATTATCAAATTTTAAATAGTCGGGTTCGTATGTTTTGTTCCAATAAATTGTAAAATTTTTTTTTTTGAAAAGTTTTTCAAAAAAAGATTTATAACTCTCAACCTTAATGATCTCCAAGTTGATATTATATTTCAATAATTGTTTTTTAAATTCTTCTAAAGATTTACCCACCCACCATTTTTGTGACTCTTGGTATTCAAATTTTTTTTTTTTGTATAGATAAAAAACTACCACCTGTTCGTGTTTTTGAGTTGCTTCTATCAATGCAGAATTTTTTTTAAGTCTAAAATCATCTTTTAACCAAAATAATCCAATATTTTTAGGCATGATGATTTTTAGCAAATTTTACCAAAAATATCGATGTGTATAAATTACATTGTGGTGGCCTTGGTAAGAATCGCACTTACGACACATACCTTTTCAGGGTACTGCTCTACTACTGAGCTACAAGGCCTAAAATCTAAAAGTTATTCTACCTTTAGTTAAATCATATGGCGTCATCTCGACCATAACATTATCTCCAGCTAGAACTCTTATTCTATTCTTTCTTAGCTTTCCAGCGGTGTGGGCTAAAATCTCATGATTATTTTCTAATTTTACTCTAAACATTGCATTAGGTAATAATTCTGTAACCTTTCCTTTAAATTCTAAAGTTTCTTGCTTAGCCAATTATAAATCCTTTTTTAATCTTATTTTCACTGATCTTGCGTGCCCTTCTAAATTTTCATGTTGTGATAAATTTATAACTGATGGCCCTAATCTTTCAATACCTGTTTTTGTTATTTTTATTAAAGAATGACGCTTTAAAAAATCATTTACAGATAAACCTGAAGAAAACTTTGCAGATCCTGAAGTGGGTAAAACATGGTTAGGACCAGCAATATAGTCTCCCATAGCCTCGGGGGAAAACTTACCAATAAAAATGGAGCCAGCGTTTTTAATTTTTTTAATTAAATCTTTAGACTTTGAAAAACTTATTTCTAAATGTTCAGGTGCAATCAAATTAACAATTTCTGAAATTTTTTTAGTACTGTTAGCATATATTGCTAAACCATAATTTTTTATACTTTTTGATGCAATATTTTTTTTTGGTAAATCTTTTAATTGAGATTTAAGACACAATTTTACAGATTTAATTAAATTTCTATTATTTGATATCAGTATCGATTGTGCTAAGACATCATGCTCAGCTTGTGCGATTAAATCTGAAGCTATCCAATTAGCATTGGAGTTTTTATCTGCAATTATGCTTACCTCTGATGGACCGGCAACCATATCTATGCCTACTTGTCCAAATACCTCTTTTTTGGCAGCTGCTACAAAAGCATTACCAGGCCCGACAATTTTATCAACTTTTTTGAAAGTTTTTGTTCCATAAGTAAAAGCTGCAATGGAGTGAGCTCCTCCAGTTTTATAAATTTCTTTTACTCCACATTTTTTTGCTGCGTAAATTATTGCTGGATTTACTGAAGATCCTAAAGCAGGTGTTGTTAAAAAAATATTTTTTACTCCCGCCACCAAGGCTGGGATACAATTCATTAAAACAGTGCTTGGATAACTTGCAGTACCGCCGGGAACGTAGACACCCACCCTTTCAATAGGTGAGTATTTATAAGAAAGCTCATTTTTAAACTTATCCTTGTATCTAAATGAAGAAAATTTTTGTTTAGTGTGAAAATATTTTATTCTTTTAAATGCAATATCAATAGATTTTTTTAATTTCTTATCCACTTTTTTTGAAATTTGATTTATCTCACCTTTTGAAAATTTAATCTTTTTTGTATTTGTTTTTAATTTTGAAAACTTTTTTTCAAATTTTAAGACAGACTTATCACCGTATTTTTTTACGTCTAATAATAATTTCTTCACTATCTTAGATTGATTTTGTTGCTTTAATCTTCTAGCATTTAAAAATTTTTCAAGATTATTAAGTGAGTTTTTTTTATTTCCGTTTAAATATTTCATTATTAAATTAACTTATGTTTTGGTATATTTTTAGTATCCCATGCATCTCCTTGATCATCTAATGTAACTTCTATAGCTTCAGCGATTATTTTTATAATAGAGTCCCCAGCAAAAACTATTTTCATTTCATAGTTGTTATCAATCATTTGGTAAGTTTCAATAGCGAGAAAGTCTAAAAATTTATTTCCTTTCGATTGATTAATGTTTTTAGCATAGGCTTTTATAACGTTTTCAAATTTGAGTATAGTTCTGATTCTCTTATTTTTTCTAAATACACCTTTCTCTACATCTTCCCACATAAATCTGTTTAATTGCATAAGAAATATCTTATTTTTTTTTAAATTTGCTACATCAGATACATTTACTATGGCATCTTGTAGGTGTGCAGAGACAACTCTAAGGTCTTCTTCTGTCTTGGCTATAAGCTTTAAATTTTTTGCTTCCATCTAGATTCTTTTCACTGCCGCTTTACAGTTTTTAAGTTTTCTCTCTAAATACTCATATCCTCTGTCTAAATGATAAATTCTATTAATGATTGTTCTGTTTTCTGCAATTAGTCCGGCCAAAACCAAACTCACAGAAGCTCTTAAATCGGTAGCCATCACCTCTGCCCCTGTTAATTTTGTTGGGCCATAAATGTAAGCCGTTTTATTTTTAATTTCAATTTTTGCTCCCATTCTTCTTAATTCTGGAACATGCATAAATCTATTTTCGAAAATATTTTCTTTGATTATAGATATACCTTTGGCTTGTGTCATCAGAACCATTAATTGGGCTTGTAAGTCAGTTGGAAAACCTGGGTAGGGTTTAGTGGATACCGAGACCTTTTTAAGATATTTAGATTTTTTTATTGAAATAGAATTATTATCATAAGTTATTTTAGCACCCATTTTCTTTAGAATATTAATTTCATTTTTTAAAATTTTTGGAATAATTTTATTTAAAATAATTTTTTTCCCAATTAGCACACCTGCAACTAAATATGTTCCTGCCTCTATCCTGTCAAAAATTATTTTATGATTTATTTTATTTTTAGACGTATCTTTTCTTTCGATACTTATCTTTCTTCCAGAAATTTTTATTTTACTTCCTAGTTTTTTTAAAAATGAAATTAAATCTAATATTTCTGGTTCAATTGCACAATTTGATAATATAGTTTTTCCTTTCGCACCGTGTGCTGCAATCAATGCATTTTCTGTGGCTCCAACTGAAGTAGATGGGAATTTTATGTTAGCCCCAAATAATCCTTTTTTAGCCTCAGCAAAAATATAACCGTCTTTAATTTTAATTTTTGCACCAAGTTTTTTAAGTGCCAATAAATGTAGATCTACTGGTCGAGTACCTATGGCGCATCCGCCTGGTAATGAAACCTTAGCTTTCTTGTATTTTGTTAAAAGAGGTCCTAATACTAAAATTCCAGCACGCATTGTTTTGACTAGCTTGTAAGGTGCAAGTGTATTTATTCTTTTATTTTTATTAACGAGATCAATTGTTTTTTTTTTAGTACTAACTTTTATTTTAATTCCTATAAACTTTAATAGATCTATCATTGTAAAAATATCTTTAACAAGTGGCACATTTTTTAATTTAGTAGTATTAGCTAGGATTGAGGCAGCTAAAATTGGTAAAGTTGCATTTTTAGATCCAGAAATAGGTATACTTCCGTTCAAATATTTCTTTCCTTTAATTAAAAGTTTTTGCATTAAAGAAGCTTTAGACTTTTGGTAGAGTGACACCTCTTTGTTTCATATACTTTCCTTTTCTTTTAGCATAAGAAACTTCCGGTTTTTCATTTCCTTTTAAGAATACAAATTGTGCAACTCCCTCGTTGGCATAAATTTTTGCTGGTAATGGTGTAGTATTTGAGAATTCTAATGTAACATGACCCTCCCATCCTGGCTCCAAAGGTGTCACATTAACTATAATTCCACACCTAGCATAAGTTGATTTTCCTAAACAAATTACTAAAACATTTTCAGGAATTTTAAAGTATTCAATTGTTCTAGCTAAAGCAAAAGAGTTTGGGGGAATAATACATTCTTTACCTTTTTTTGTTACGAAACTCTCTTTTTTGAAAACTTTTGGATCTACAACACCGGAATTTACATTTGTAAATATTTTAAATTCATTTGAAACTCTTGCATCATATCCATATGAAGAAAGACCGAAAGAGATTTTGCCTTTTCGCACTTGTTTGTTTACAAAAGGTTTGATCATACCTTTTGTTTTGACTGTTTTTTTTATCCATTTATCTGAAAGTACTGGCATACTTTTTTTTATTTAATAACTTAGTGTTTCTTCTTTTTTTTAAATTCTTTTGTAGTGCTGCTTCACGTTTTTTTAGTAATAAATCTTTCTTTGCAAAAGATTTCATTTATAAGCTAATTTTTATCTGGATTAGTTAAATCTTCAAGAGTGATGGGCTTATTGATATCGTGCATAGTGTCTTGCTCAATCTCTTTTGGATTCACACTGGATCTTCTGGCTCGCCTTTGTTCAATTCGTGCTTTTCTTTTAGCCTCTTTCTTCATTGCTTTGGCGCCACGAGTTGATTTGTAATCATAATGTATTCCCATAATAAGCGATCCTTCATTTTATTTGAACTTACTTCTTGAGATGCTTTTTTTCAAGTATCTTGATTGAAGCAGATGAATAATTATAAACAAAATAGACAGAAATACGGCAACTATAACATCTTGAAAAGGTGTTGCTTGTGGAAATCCATAATTCCACAAAACGACAAGTGCCAACCAAGCTATCCAATTAATTTTTTTATACATCTATTTTACAACCGTGTTCGTTGCAATTTTTTCCATCCTTAACATTGCCATAAAAGTCAATGGCCCTTAAAGAAGTCATCATATGATTTTTATATATATTAAGATACCCATTTAAACTTTCTGATAATTTTTTAGCCTCTTCCATCATGCCTAGTCTTACAAAATTTATAAGCATCACCGCATTTCCGTTTGGTATAGTGTTGTCGCCTACATCAACTGGATTAATAAAAACGTCATTATTTGTTTTTGGGTTTTTTTGAAAAATATTCTTATCAATCAAGTAAAATTTATTAATCGCTTCTAATGATAATTTTTTGGATAAATCTTTATATTTGAAATTCATGGTTTTATCATATAAGTCATTCAGACAATTTATCAAAAAAGCATAGTCTTCAATAAAAACAATTTCCTTTGAATAACTGTGATAAATGATATCCTTAATATATTTTTTCTCTATTTTGATGAAAAATTCTTCAGCAATTTTCAGGTAGTTTTTCTCTGGTAAAATTTCATTCGCGGCAACTAAAGCGCTTATCATTAAACAATTTATATCTAATTGGGTTTTTTCATCAAAAAACGGTTTATTTCTTTTTGATCTTATTTCTAAAAGTTTTTTTAGGGAAGTTGCATTTGGCCTTGATTTTTCAACTAAAATAATTTTATTTTCCCAATTTCCTTTTGGATTTATTTCAAAAAACTTATCAATATCCTCTATATCTTTAATTTCATTATAGGAAAAAACATAATATTTTCCTTCCTCGCCGTCACTATCAGCATCGAATGCTGATCCTAAAAAGCCTTCATTGTTAGTAAAATTTTTAATTAAAAAATTAATTGTTTGATCCAATTTTTCCTTAAAATAATTATCTGGATTTAATTTACAATACTTAGATAATAAGAGTACAAATTGGGCATTATCATATAACATTTTTTCGAAATGTGGAACAATCCAGTCCTCATCTACTGTATACCGAGCAATACCTCCTTCTACATGGTCATAAATTCCCTTAGAACAAAGTTGTTTTATAATTAAGTTTATTGGTTCTAAATATTTTTTATTTCTAGATTTATTGTAAAAATAAACAAGAGTTTCATATAAATTAAAGGTTGGAAATTTTGGTGCGCCTTTATAACCTCCTTTTATTGTATCTAAATGATTTAAGGAAATTTCTAAAATTGGTTCTAGATCTTGGGTAAGAACAGAATTTTTTTTTAAATCTAAATTTTTTATTATTAAATCTTTTTGATTAATTATATTTTCTCTTTGATCTTTATAGGCATTAGATACTTTCTGAAGAACTTCTTTAAATGACGGCAATCCTTGCTTTGGCTCTTTTGGAAAATAAGTTCCTCCCATAAAAGGAACACCATTCTCGTCTAAAAACATAGTAAGTGGCCAACCACCTCCTGTTTGGTTGAATAATTGATAAGAGCTTTGAAAAATAAAATCTAAATCTGGTCTTTCTTCTCTATCGACTTTTATATTTACAAATAATTCGTTCATTAATTTTGCAGTGTCTTTGTCCTCAAAACTTTCATGAGCCATAACGTGACACCAGTGACAACTAGCGTAGCCGATACTTAGTAAAATTGGTTTTTTATTTTGTTTAGCAAATTCTAAAGAATTTTTTGACCACGTTTGCCAATGAACAGGGTTATCTTCGTGTTGTTTAAGGTAAGGACTTAAATCTTCAGATAGATTATTTTTATTAATTTGTATCATCAAAAAATTTCTTTTTTAAAATGAATGAAAAAATCATCAATGCTGAAAACATTAAAATAGGTTTATAAATCTCTGGGGTTAATATTAATTCAACCATGCTAAAATTTTCAGCTTGAGATATATAAGAATTCAAACCAGCTCCAATTGTATTAATTATGAAAAAACCAGGGATAAACCCTAAAATACTAGCTAGAAAATAATTTAGTTTTTTCATCCCAAATAAAATTGGAATTAAATTTTGTAATCCAAATGGAACTCCAAGACCTCCTACAAACCTATAAATGAAAAAGTAAAAAAATTCATTTTTTTGGAATAATTGAACATATTTTTCAAACTTTTTTTCCAAAATAACTTTGACAATATCTCTAAAAAAGAAATTTCCAATTGAATAGAGTATTAAAGCTCCTATAGAAATTGAAAATACTGAGACTATAGTTCCAATTATTTGTCCGAACAATATTCCTGAGATGATTAAAATAGGAGAACCAAAACCAAGTAATGCTACCCAAATTACTGCAAATATAAAAAAGTATAAAATATTTATTAATACATTTGCGCTTATGAAAGTATCTAAATCTGACTGAAGTTCTTTATAGTATGTAAAATCATCTAGTCTATTTATTTCGATTACTGTGAAAATAAAATATAGGAAAAGAAACAATAATATTAAGTAAGAAACACCCAAAAATATTTTCAATTTTTTACCCATAATTTACCTGTACAATAGACAGCAATTAAAATATATACCTTAAAATATTTATGAAAAGAACTTATCAACCCAGCAATTTAGTAAGAAAAAGAAGACATGGTTTTAGAGCCAGAATGGCAACTAAGACTGGAAGGCAACTTATAGCTCGTAGAAGAGCTAAAGGAAGAAAAACTCTATCAACTTAATATTAATGGTTAAGCTTGAAAGTTTAAAAAAGAGCAACCAATTCAGAAAAGTCTTAAAAGAAAAAAAAATTCATACAGAATATTTTTCTATATTCGCTGCAAAGAATTTCTTTAAACCAAAGTATAAATCAAACATTCTTATAAGTTTTGTTATGAAAAAAAAAATTGGAAATGCAGTCAAAAGAAACAAAATAAGAAGAAAATTAAAAGCAAATGTTCAGAAATTATTAAAAAAAAAGGGTGCAATTAATAGGGATTACACTTATATAGTTTTTGGAAAGTCTAATGCATATGCTCAAAAACAAAACGTGCTTTTGCAATTAATGGAGAGAAGTTTTAGTAAACTAAAAAAATAGATGACAAAAATTCTAATATTTATAATAAAGATCTATCAGTATTTCGTTTCACCATTTTTGGGTAATAGATGCAGATTTTTTCCAACTTGCTCTGAATATTGTATTGAAGCACTTAAGACACATGGTTTATTTGTAGGATTAAAATTAATAGTAAAAAGAATTTTGAGATGTCATCCATTTAAAAAACTTGGTGGAGAAAAAGGCATAGACTTTGTTCCAGTATCTAATAATAAGGAGAGTAATAATGGATAATAAAAATGTATTTGTTGCAATAGCACTATCAATGTCTGTTTTGCTTTTCTGGGGTGCTTTTTTTGAAACTCCACGAAAATCACCTGACCAACAAAAAAATCAAAAAATAGAAAAGAAAACCGACCAGGGATCAATTACTCCAACTATAAGTCAACCTCAAGTAGTTACAAAACTTACTAGAGAGGAGTCGATAATTAAGAGTGAGAGAGTAACAATAGAAAATAATAGTATTGTAGGATCAATAAATTTAAAAGGTGCTTTGATAGATGATATTTCATTTAAAAAACATAAACAAAAAGTTGAAGATAATAAAAATATAATTTTTTTAAATCCTTCTGATACTGAAAATGGTTTTTACATAGAAACTGGTTGGACAAGTATTGGAGATAAAATCAAAATACCTACTAAAGAAACAATTTGGACTGTTAAAGGTAATAATATTTTAAGCGAAACTTCCCCAGTAATTTTACAATGGAATAATAAAGAGGGTGTATTATTCGAAAAAAAAATAGAGTTAGATGATAAATACCTATTTAAAATAACACAGCAAGTAAAAAATAATTCAAATTCACCTATTGATTTATTTCCGTATGCTCAGATGACTAGAAATAAAATCCCTGACGATATTCAAAATTTTTATATTCAACATGAAGGTTTCATTGGCGTATTTGATGATGAATTAAAGGAAGACGACTATGACGACGTAGAGGAGAAAAAAATAGTCAGAGAGTCAAACGAAGGGTGGCTTGGTATTACAGATAAATATTGGATGACTGCTTTTGTACCAGAGGAAGGGAAAAATTTTAAATCATCATTTCTTTATGATAATGGATTTAAAGCGAATTATATTATTAATGAGCCTGTTAATATTGAGAAATCATCGTCAGGTTCTAATCAACTAAGATTGTTTATTGCCGCTAAAGAGGTCGAAACAATTGATGGTTATGCTGCTGACCAAAATATAAACAAATTCGACTTAGTAATAGACTGGGGATGGTTTTATTTTTTCACAAAACCATTATTTTTTGTGATTGATTATTTATTTAAGATTTCTGGTAATTTCGGAACAGCTATTGTTTTATTAACAATTGCTATTAGACTTATTTTCTTCCCATTAGCAAATTTCTCATTCAAATCAATGGCAAAAATGAAAGCCGTACAACCTGAAATGATGAGACTTAAAGAACTTCATAAAGACGATAAAGTAAAGTTTCAGCAAGAGATGATGGCTTTGTATAGAAAAGAAAAAATAAATCCAGCATCGGGATGTTTACCAGTTTTAATCCAAATTCCCTTCTTTTTTGCAATTTATAAAATGCTTTTTATATCTTTAGAAATGAGGCACCAGCCTTTTTTTGGTTGGATAAAAGATTTGTCAGCACAAGATCCAACCACTTTATTTAACTTGTTTGGTTTAATTCCATGGGATCCACCATCATTTATGATAATTGGAATATGGCCAATTTTGATGGGTGCATCTATGTGGGTTCAACAAAAATTAAATCCAGCGCCAGCTGATCCAATACAAGCAAAAATTTTTGCTTTCTTTCCTTTGTTCTTAACAATTATACTTGCATCATTTCCTTCAGGATTAGTTGTTTATTGGACAATAAATAATATTTTAACAATTGCTCAACAATATGTGATTGTAAAAAAAACGACAGTAAAAACTAATTAAATGTCAAAAAATATTTCTCTAAATGAGATAAAAGAATTTTGGCCTGAGAAAGCTCCCGACATAAATATTGTTCAAAAATATGTTAAGAAATATGAAAACGAAAAAATTGTAATTAAGTATGGTGGTAACGTACTTATAGATAGAAATGTATTTAATAACTTTATATCTGATATAAATGTTCTTAATAGATTGGGCCTTGCCGTAGTAGTAGTTCATGGAGGGGGTCCGAGAATTAAAAGAGAGTTAGATAAAAAAAAAATTCAATCAAAATTTATCAATGGCTTAAGGGTCACTAATAAAAATATAATTGACACTGTAGAAGAAGTTTTAATTGATTTTAACAAAGATATCGTAGAATCTCTTAAACAATTGGGTTCTGAGGCAACTTCATTTCATACTAAAACTAATAATGTAATTGAGGTTGAGCCTGAAAGAGAGGAGCTCGGATTTGTTGGGACTCCTAACAAAATAAATGATAAATTAATTCAAAACGCATTAAGTGCAAACAAAATTCCAATTATTGCTCCTTTAGGTTTAGGGAAAAACGATCAAACATATAATATCAATGGTGACACTGCGGCAAGTGCTATAGCGAAAAAACTAAAATCCAGAAGATTAATATTAATGACAAATGTTGAAGGTGTATATGACGATCAAAAAAAGCTAATATCAGAAATAAAACCTTTCGACTTAGAAAATCTAATTAAATGGAAAGTTGTTCATGGCGGCATGATACCCAAAATAGAAAATTGTGTTGATGCTGTCCAAAATGGAGTTAGAGGGGTTGTCATTCTTGATGGAAGAAAACCTCACTCAGTTTTACATGAAATTTTTTCTGATAAAGGTTCTGGAACATTAATAAGAGAATGAAAGACTTAACAAATATAAAATTTTGGTTGTTTGATTTAGATAATACCCTTTATGATGGGGCTACTAAAGTTTTTGATCAAGTAGATAAAAAAATGTCAAAATTTATTTCTGAGAAATTGAATGTAAATATTGAGGAAGCTAGAAAAATACAGAAGAACTATTTTCAAGAATATAATACAACTTTAAACGGCATGATAAAGAACCATAAAATTGATGCTGATGAGTTTTTAGAGTTTGTTCATGACGTTGATCTAAGTTTTTTAGATAAAGATAAAGATTTAGAGGATGAAATCAAAAGACTAGAGGGGAAAAAAATAATTTTTACTAATGGTTCTAGAGCTCATGCTCTCAATGTTACCAAAAGAATTGGAATAGATAAGCTTTTTGACGGAATATTTGATATTAGAGATTGCGAATTTATTCCAAAGCCTTCTAAAGAACCTTACAGAAAATTGGTAGAAAATTACAAAATTGAGCCACAATATTGTATATTCTTTGAAGATATTGCAAGGAATTTAAAACCAGCATACGAATTAGGAATGAAAACTGTTTGGATTAAAAACGATGAACCATGGGCAGCAAAATATTCAGACTCAAATTTTATCAATTATAAGACGGATAACTTGGCAAAATTTTTAAAGGAGATTAATGAATTACGATAAATTAGAAAAATTAGTAAACGAAAGTTTTGAAAAAAAAGAACAAGTGGGTCCTAAATCAGATAAAAAATTAGTGAAGGCTATAAATGAAACTATTGATTTAGTTGATAGTGGTAAAATTAGAGTAGCAAACAAAATAAATGGGAATTGGATTGTAAGTCAGTGGATTAAAAAAGCTATTTTGTTGAGCTTTAGAATAAATAAAATGGAGATGATGAAAGGTCCTTACACTACTTGGTACGACAAAGTACCTGGTAAAACAGTTAAATGGAAAGAGAAGGACTGGAAAAAAGCAGGATACCGTCATGTTCCTAATGGTGTTGTCAGAAAGGGAGCTTATATTGGCAAAAACGTAGTTTTGATGCCTAGCTTTGTAAATCTCGGAGCTTATGTTGATGAAGGCACAATGATTGACACTTGGGCATCCGTTGGTTCATGTGCTCAAGTTGGAAAAAATTGTCATATTTCTGGAGGAGCAGGTATTGGAGGAGTGCTTGAACCACTTCAGGCTGGTCCAGTAATTATTGAAGATAATTGTTTTATCGGAGCTCGATCAGAGATTGCTGAGGGTGTTTTAGTTGAGGAAGGTGCAGTATTATCAATGGGAGTTTACATAGGCGCATCTACAAAAATAGTAGATAGGAACTCTGGAGAAATACATTATGGTAAAGTTCCTGCATATTCAGTTGTGGTTCCTGGAAGCTTGCCTAATAAGGCTAACCCAGATGGACCTTCTTTGTACTGTGCAGTAATAGTCAAAAAAGTCGATGAAAAAACTAGAAGTAAAACTTCTATTAACGATTTACTTAGAGACTGATGACTATAATTAACGAAATACAATTATCCAAAGAATTAATTAGATTCCCAAGTGTTACTCCAAAAGATGCTGGTGCAATAAAATTTCTCAGCAAAAAACTTAAAAAATTAGGCTTCAATTGTAAAATTCTTGAATTTAAAGATAAAGGAAGTGAACCGATAAAAAACCTTTACGCAAGAATTGGTAAAAAAGGACCAAACCTTTGCTACGCAGGACATACTGATGTAGTACCCCCTGGAAATATAAAAGATTGGACTATTGATCCCTTCAAACCTTTAGTTAAAAGAAATTACTTAATAGGTAGGGGTGCTAATGATATGAAAAGTTCTATAGCATGCTTTGTAGCAGCTGTAAGTAGGTTTTTACAAAAAAACCAAAAATTTAATGGATCAATAAGTTTTTTAATTACTGGTGATGAAGAGGGATATGCAATTAATGGTACAAAAAAAGTTGTAGAATACTTAAGAAAAAGAAGAGAGAAAATTGATTTTTGTATTGTTGGAGAACCTACAAATCCAAATAAACTTGGGGAAATGATCAAAATTGGAAGAAGAGGAAGTTTATCAGGAAACATAGAAATTTCCGGCACCCAAGGTCATATAGCTTATCCTCATCTATCAAATAATCCTATAAATACTTTGGTTGCTATATGCAAAAAACTAAAAGAAAATAAACTTGATAAAGGAAATAAAAATTTCCAGCCCTCTAATCTTGAATTTACATCTATTAACGTTGACAACAAAGCTCATAACGTAATACCAGCTAGGGCACGAGCTCAGTTTAATATTAGATTTAATAATTTACACACGTCTAGTTCTTTGAAGAAAAAAGTTAGTTCAATCATAAAAAAGATAAGTAAAAAAAATAAATGTAATTATAAAATTGATTATATGGTTAACGGGGATGCCTTTTTAACAAGGCCAGGAAAAACTATATTTATGGCAAAAAAAATTATTAAAAAAATAACAAAAATTAATCCGAAATTATCTACTACTGGAGGTACATCAGATGCAAGATTTATTAAGAGAATTTCTCCTTGTCTTGAATTTGGGCTAGTGAATAAAACTATGCATAGAATAGATGAGTGTGTCTCTTTATCTGATTTAAGAAAACTTACAAAAATATATAATGCTATATTAGTAGAATATTTTAAGTGAGATTATACAAAATTAAAAAATCAAAAATTGATAAAAATGGTCTTTATGCCAATTGTGATATCAAAAAAGGTACGAAAATAATTGAATATAAAGGTAAGATTATTTCAGTGAAAAAAAGTGCAGAGGACCCTAAATTTGACAATGATAAAGCAATTTATCTATTTAATATTAACAAACGTTTCGATCTTGACGGAAATTTTAAATTTAACACAGCAAGATTGATTAACCATTCATGCAGTCCTAACTGTGAGGTTTTGGGGGAAGGATATAAGGTTTGGGTATATGCCATAAAAGATATAAAAAAAGGTGATGAGTTATCATATGATTACGGTTTTAGTTTTGATGAAGATTTTCAAAATTATCCTTGTAGATGTGGAGCTAAAGATTGTGCTAAATTTATAATAAGAGAAGGCTCAAGATGGAGAATAAAAAAATCTAAGTTATATAAATCTCATAAGTGAAAAAAATATTATTCATTTCGGTAAGAGACCCTTTTTCAGAACGATACTCTGGTGATGTAATAAGATCAAAAAAATTTGTTCAATACTTATTAAAAAAAAATCATGTTGAAGTTATTTGCCTAGGTTCAAACAATAAAGTAACTACATCAAAAAGATTAACGGTACGTTCATTTAAGAAAGATAACCTGCTACAAAGTTTAATCAATATTTTCACATCATTATTTAAATTTAGGCCATTGCATTTCAGTTTTTTTCATTCCACAGAAATTAAAGAGTTTATTAACGACAACTATCAAAATTTTGATGTAATTTTTTGTCAGTCTATTAGATCTTTTCAATTTTTATCAGATAAAATTTATAAAAAAATTATTTTAGATATGGGAGATTTATATTCAAAAAATTATTATCAAACTTTCAAAGAATTACCATTTTTTAATCCACTTAAAATTATATATTTTATTGAGAGTATTTTTGTAAAAAAATTTGAAAATTATTGTTTAAAAACAGCTGACACGACCTTTTTATTCTCAAAAAGAGAAATAGGTTTTTTAAAAAATATTGAAAAAAATAAAATTGTACAAATAAACTTTGGAATTGATAAAATAAAAAATTTGTATAAATATAATAAAAATAATTACAAAATTATTTTTATTGGCAATATAAAATATACTCCGAATAGACAAGCATGTTTAAATTTTATCAAACAGATTTTTCCTAAATTAAAATCAAAATTTACAAATATTGAATTTCATGTTTTTGGTGAGATCAGAGATATGGACAAAAATTTTTTTATGCGTGCAGAGGGTGTGAAGTTTTATGGTAAGATTAAAAATTTAGAACCACATCTTTCAAAAGTAATTTGCGGTTTAGCTAACTTAAATATCTCAACAGGTATACAAACAAAATTATTAACCTACATGTCATATGGTATTCCCTCTATATCTAGTAAACAAGTGATTGAAAACTTTGATAAAATTTCATCTAATAAAATGATTTATTACAAGAGTAACTCCGATCTGATAAATTTAATTATAAAATTTAAGGAAAACAAATCTTTCAGTAATCAATCTTCTAAAAGAAGCTTAAACGCAATAAAAAACTTTAAATGGGAAAAGGTACTCAAAATATTCGATAAAACTTTTAGCTGATTTTGAATTAGGAAGTTTCAATACTTAACTATTTTTAGATATAATCCGCAAGCTGGTGCAGGGGGAGCACATAAACCTCTTTTTCTAGATTTAAATATCTTTTTAAATTCTTTTAAATTCCATTTTTTTCTAGCTAGATAACTTAGACTGCCGACCATAGATCTTACTTGATTTTGCAAGAATGATTGTGACTTAAAAGTAATTGATATTTCATCACCTTTTTTTTTAACTTTTACAGTTCTCATATTTTTTATTGGAGATTTTGCAGAACATGAAGAAGATCTAAACGTCGAAAAGTCGTGTCGGCCAACTAAAATTTTTGCCCCAAGCCTTAAAAGTTTAATGTCTAATTTTGATTTAATATGCCAGGCCCTATTATGATCTAAAGATAGAGAGCCTAATCTATTAATTATTTTATATTCATATACGCGTTCTTTTGCTGAGTATCTCGAGTTAAAATTTAATTTTTTTTTTTTTATATCAATAATAGATATTAAGGATTTTTTTAAAAAGAAATTTATTGAATTTAAAAACTTTTTTTTATCCTCTATTTTCTTTGTTGTAAAAAAATTAGCAGATTGAGATCTTGCATGGACTCCTTTGTCTGTTCTGCCTGAACCAATTAATTTTATTTTTGTTTTTAATAATTTTTTAATTTTTTTTTCGATTGTTTCTTGAACAGAAATCCCATTTTTTTGTCGCTGCCATCCAACAAAATTTGAGCCATCATATTCTATTGTAATCAAATAATTATTCATTCATTAATTGATGTCCCAACTTCCAATTTATTTCCATTAGTGTACTCTTGAACATTCATTTTATTTTTGCCTTCTTTTTTAAGCTCTAAGATCTGAATTGCATTTTTTTTACATGCAATAATAAATTTGCTACTCAATATTTCGCCGGGCCTTCCTTGTTGCTTGACCTCAACTGCTTTAAGAACTTTTATTCTTGAACCTTTTAACATAAACCATGACCCTGGATTAGGATTAAGTGCATTAATTTTTGCAATCACTTTATCTGCATTTTCTTTCCATGTTATTTTACCTTCAATTTTTTCAATTTTTTTTGCGTAGGTAGCTTCAGTTTCATCTTGATCAATAAAATTTGCTTTCTTATTTTCAATTAAATTAATTGCTTCCAATATCTTAATTGCACCTAATTTAGACATTTGGTCACTAAGAGAGTCGTAATTTGTTTCATCGGTAATAGGAATTTCTGATTTAATTAAAGTAGGCCCTGCATCAAGTTTTGAGACTATCTTCATGATTGAAATTCCTGTGGTTTTATCTAAATTCATAATTGCCCTTTGAATAGGAGCTGCGCCTCTCCACTTTGGTAATAAAGATGCATGGATGTTAAGAAATTTAATATCTTTTAAATCTAATATTTTTTTTGGTAAAATTTTCCCATACGCCACTACTACAACAATTGCGGGTTTCAAATTTTTAATATATTGATATTCTTCCTCATTTAAATCGGACGGATATCTACATTTTAAATTAGAACTTTCAGCATACTGTTGAACAGGAGAAGAATAAATTTTCTGTCCTCGATTTTTTTTTTTTGGTGGTTGAGTATAAACACACAAAATCTCATGTTTTGAATTATGAATAGCGTTTAAAATTGGTACAGCAAATTGGGGCGTGCCCATAAAAATTAATTTTAATGACATTTTTACAAAACAATCTTATTAATTTCTTTTTTACTTTTTTTAAGTTTTTTAATAATCATATCCCTTTTAAGCTTTGAAAGATAATCGATAAATAAAACTCCATTGAGATGATCTATTTCATGTTGAACACATGTTGCTAAAAGTCCCTTTGTTTGTAATTTTTGCTTCTTACCGTTGTAATCTATATAATCTAAAGAACACTCTGCGGGACGCTCGACCTCAGCAAAATGTCCTGGTAAAGATAAACATCCCTCTTCATATGATGAAGTGTGTTTTGATTTAAAAGTAATCTCGGGATTTACTAAAAATATTGGATTTTTTTTCTCTTCACCTTTTGAAATATCAATTACAATTACACGCTTTAATACTCCGATTTGAACTGCTGCTAAACCTATTCCAGGTGCTGAATACATTGTTTCCAACATATCGTCCATCAGTTTCCTTAAGTCATTGTCAACTTTTTCTAAGGTAACGCTTTTTTTTCTTAAAATAGGATCTGGTTCAATTATAATTTTTCTTTTAGACATTATGATTTAGTTTCTTAAACTCTTTGAGGTAACGCAGATATTAAAACTTTATTTCTAATTTTTGTAAGACTCATCTCATTTAAAAGGTTTGTAATAAAATAAATGGTTTCAGAATCTAACTGATATGGTTCATCTTCTCCAATTATTTCAACAATTTTAAGAGCTACAAATGCGTTTTGTTTATTATTAATCAACGCTACTAAATTGGCAGGCACATCATATTTTGAGGCGAGGTCGTTATAATTGAAATTACTTGGAATTTTAAATCCATCTTTGATTAATGAGTCAATAAGAGCTAGATCTTTTGCAGAGACAAAATATTTTCTGTCTCTAGAAATTTTTTTTAATAATTTATCTAAGTCTTTTTGTGTTTTTTTGAAATTTCCGTTCTCTTCGATATAATATTTTAAAATTTTAGATTGGTGTAAAATTTTATCGTTATATTTCACTTTTCCTAAAATTATCTCATCTTTTGTTAAAATTTTCTTTTTAGCAATTTCTTTATATTTTTCAGGTAAATTTTCCAAACCTATCTCTTTTAACTTATCGCTCAAAAATTCTGAAAAAATATTGTTTAATTCATCTTCTCTAAATAGTTCCTCTAACAAAAAAAGATATTCGACTTTGGACTCTACATTTTCAACAATTAGGTACTTTTGAAAAATTAGAGATCTAGCATCACTAGTTTCTAAACTCTGATAAATATTTTTAGCATTGATTAATGTATTCAAATCAAATTCAATTTGTTTATATATATCAAAAATGATTTTATCATCTAATTGGCCTTTATTTGCAGCTATTTCTAAATCTTTTATTTTTTCTTTGTCATTTGTGTTTTCTAATCTTATTAAATTAGCTGCATTAAGATATTTCCAGATTTCTTTTTTTGTCTTATTTGTTGGTGTATATTTAAAATCCTTAATTGTAATGCTTGATAGATAGAAGTTGAGTAAATTCTTCTCATTAATTTTTTCTGAAGTTTTACTAGAAATTCCCAGTAGAAAATTTATTTTATCATCAAAAAATTTGTCAGATTTTTTTTGCTCTCTTAGTAAATCTAGTAGTAGCTGGGCTTGTGCTTTTTTATTATCAAGAACTAAACAATAAATTTTAAATTTTTCCAAATAAGAATCTTTAATACTACTTCCAATAAATCTTATTTTTTTACATCCCTCTTGTATATTTGCTTGAGCTATATTTTCATCAACTAAAAATTGTACAGCTTTATCTTTGCTATAAAAATTTTCATTTTGTTTTAAAAAAATTTCTATTAGTTCTGAACGATTATTTTCAACTAACCAATTTATTTTTAAGCTAGTAAATTCTTTTTCAGCCATGCCTTGAGGAGGAAATGAATATGACAATAAAATATTTTCTAAAATCTCATTTGACGTTTTTGACAATTTAATCTTTTTTATTCTTTTAAGACTAGCTCTTACATCTTCTGCGGATGTAGATGACCACATGTTAAGATCTAAATTATTTTTTTCGGGATCATATAAGCCATAAATTTTGTCTTCCTCTTTAGAATTAATTAATGTATTTTCAATTTTAATTTTTTCATCATTTGTATCTGCATCCTTGATTACTATTTTTTTTTGAGGATTTTTCTCTATTTCAACCTCTTTTTTTTCTATACTGACTTCTTTTTTTTCACCATCTTTTTTTTTCCAAATATCAATTTTTTCTTCACTCTTTAATTGAGTAAATATTATTAATATTAAGAAGCCAAAAAGATATTTAAAGCTTTTTAATTTCATTAGTCACATCAATATTGTAATTTTTTTCTGGGCTCGGGAAATTTATTTTTTCAATTAAAAATATTGCAATTATGAAAATAACGATTGCAAATAGTAATTTCACTAATATCTTTAAAAGTGAACTTCCAATGCTAGACTGTCTATTGTATTTAAGTTGCATACTATTTGAATTAATTTAAACTCAATAATTAAGACATATTTATGAAAAATCAAATTCAAAATCAGCTGTGAAATTGAAGAAAAACGTTGTTTTAACTGGAATGATGGGTGTGGGAAAATCTACTGTAGGGAAAAGTTTGGCAAATAAACTATCTTTTAAATTTAAAGATATTGACAAAATTATTGAGATAAAAGAGGGATGCGCTATTGATATCATTTTTAAAAATAAAGGTGAAAACTACTTTAGATCCTTAGAAAAAAGAATCACTTTAAATGAGCTTAGAAAAGAAAACACGGTCATTTCTCTCGGTGGCGGTGCTTTTCTAAATGATTCTATAAGAAGGGCTGTAAAGCATTCATCTATTAGTTTTTGGCTTGACGTTAAAACTAATATTTTAATCAATAGACTAAAAAAAAACAAAAAAAGACCACTTCTTTATAAGAAAAACCTAGTTGAGACAGTCAAAAAAATTTACTTAGAGAGAAAGAAAACTTATAGTGAAGCTGATTTTAAGATTAAGTGTGAGTCGTTAAAACCTGAATTAATTGTAAATAAAATTTTAGATTTGTATGAAAATTCAAGAGATTAAATTCAAAGGTTTACCCAACAGTTATTCCGTACTTATTGGTAATAAAACCCTCAATTTGTTGCCTAAAAAAATAAGAAGCTTATGCCCAAAGGCGAAAAAAATTGCACTATTATCAGATAGAAATGTACCTAATAAATTTAAAAAATTTTTAAAAAAAAAGTTAAGTAAATATGAATTAGTTGTTTTAAATTTTAATGCTAGTGAAAAATCTAAATCAATGAAAACCGTAAATTTATTTGTAGAGAAATTATTGCGTCTTAATTTTAATAGAGCAGACTTAATTGTGGGCATTGGTGGCGGAATAACAGGAGATGTTGCTGGATTTATAGCTAGTATTTATAAGAGGGGAATTAATTATATTAATATTCCAACAACACTACTTGCACAAGTTGATGCGTCTATAGGAGGAAAAACAGGAGTTAATTCTAATTATGGAAAAAATTTAATAGGTTCTTTTTATCAACCAAAATTAGTGTTAAGTGATACATCTATTCTAAATTCGCTATCAAAAAAAGATTTTATCTGCGGATATGCTGAAATTTTGAAACATGCAATTATAAAAGACAAGAATTTTTTTTACTGGCTAAAAAAAAATTCAAAAAATATTTTTTCTAAAAAGCCGCACTACTTAAACTATGCAATAAAGAAAAGTTGTATGATTAAAATGTTTTTTGTAAATCAAGATGTTAACGAAAAAAATCAGAGAATGATATTAAATTTCGGCCACACCTTTGCTCATGCTTTAGAAATAAAAAACAAATTATCAAAAAAAACATCTCACGGGGAAGCAGTATTAAGTGGTATGATTTTGGAAGCAAGACTTTCTGTATTGAAGGGATTATGTTCTTATAAAACATTAAACGAGATAGTTAATATTTATAAAGAAAATAATCTATCATATACTTTTAAAGATTTTTCTAATTATAAATCAGTAAATGAACTTATTCCGTTTCTTAAGAATGATAAAAAAAATGATGACAAAAAAATAAATTTTATTCTTCTTAGGTCTATCGGTAAAACAGCTCAACCAAATAAAAATAAAATTAATTTAATGGATTTAAAAAAATTTTCAAACTTACTTATTAATAGAAATTTCTAGAGCATGTATAGATGTTTTTAAATCTTCATCTAGTGCTTTCATAATTAATCTTTGAGCACTTATTTTTGAAATTGATCCAAGATATTGAGACTTAATTTTAACATGTAAATGTAATTTTCCAGGCACAAAAGATTTATGCTTTACGTGTAAATGGGTATTATCAACTATAATTAATTCTTCTAAATTTAGATGCTCTTTTAATTTATTTTCAATTTTTTTAAAATAATCTTTCATTAATAAAAATTTATTATATAGATAAACTAATGAAAATTATATGTGATTGGGAAAATTGTAAAGAGCCAGGCTCTTATAAAGCTCCTTTAGAAAAAGATAATAGCAAAAAATATAGATTGCTCTGTCTTAAGCACATTAAAATTTTCAACAAAAATTGGAATTATTTTGAAAATATGAACGACCAAGAGATTGAATATTTTATTAAATCTGATTTAACTTGGCACAAATCAACTAAAAATTTTGGATCTTCTGAAAACTTTTTTAATATTTTATGGAATAATGCTCTAGATGATAAATTAAATATATTTAAAACTTCAAATTTTAAAGATTTTAAAAAAACAAAAATATCTCAAACCGACAAGGATGCTCTTCAGGCTATGGAGCTTAAGGAAGATGTAAAATGGGAGGAAATACACTCCAAATTTAAAGAGCTTGTAAAAAAATATCATCCTGATAAAAATCAAGGCAATAAACTATTTGAGGATAAACTAAAAAAGATTACATTAGCATATAGTCAACTTAAGAAAACTTTAGGAAAAAAATGAATTCAGAGCAATTAATACAAAAGCCAGATATCAAACTTTCAGTAAAACAAACTTTTGGTTTTGACAGCGATATGAAAGTTGGAGCGTTTTCAAAAAAAAATGATTATGTTCCAAAAATAGATCCAGATTATAAATTTGATAAAGACACAACATTAGCAATTATTGCTGGTTTCTCATTTAATAAAAGGGTTTTGATACAAGGATACCATGGAACTGGAAAATCTACTCACATTGAGCAAGTAGCTGCAAGATTGAATTGGCCTTGCATAAGGGTAAATTTAGATAGCCATATAAGTAGAATCGATTTAATTGGAAAAGATGCAATTATTTTAAAAGATGGAAAACAAGTAACAGAGTTTAAAGAAGGTATACTCCCTTGGTCCATACAAAACCCTGTAGCCTTAGTTTTTGACGAGTACGACGCAGGAAGACCAGATGTAATGTTTGTTATACAAAGAGTTTTGGAAAGTGATGGAAATTTTACACTTCTTGATAAAAATAAAGTCTTAGAACAACATGATTTTTTTAGAATATTTGCTACAACAAATACGGTTGGTCTTGGAGATACCACAGGGCTATATCATGGTACTCAGCAAATAAATCAAGGCCAAATGGATAGATGGAATATCGTTTCGA
Source organism: uncultured Pelagibacteraceae bacterium (assembly GCA_902632145.1). Lineage (GTDB taxonomy): Bacteria > Pseudomonadota > Alphaproteobacteria > Pelagibacterales > Pelagibacteraceae > Pelagilacustribacter. The sequence continues at coordinate 55,836 of CACPBH010000002.1, forward strand.
CATTAAATTATCTTCCGTTTGAAAAAGAATTAGAGATAGTTTTGGCAAAAAATAAAAATTTTAATAATAAAGAAGGTAAAGATTTATTATCGAATATGATAAAAGTTGCTGATCTGACTAGAAAAGGTTTTATCAATGGAGATATATCTACAGTGATGAGTCCTAGAACAGTTTTACATTGGGCTGAAAATGCAGATATTTTTAAAGATAAAGGATATGCTTTTAGAATAACATTTTTAAATAAATGTGATGATCTAGAAAAAAAAATAATCTCTGAATACTATCAAAGATGTTTTGGTGAAGACCTTCCAGAATCATCAATAAATGTTTCTCTATAAAGTGGATTCTAAAAAAGAAAAATTAGAAAATTTTAAAGTCGCAATTAGTTCAACAGTAAAATCTTTGTCAAATTCCCCAAAAATTGAAGTTTCATTTGGTAATCAAATATCAAAAACTGACCAAAAATTAATCAAATTACCTGATTTAAATTCACTTAATAACAAAATTAATTACGGTGAAATAAGAGCTATAGCTGACTCTAAGTCCTTAATGGTTAGATTTTCAGACGAAAAGATTTTTAAATATTATGAGCCTGAAGGAAATATATCTAAAAGACTTTACAAGATTTCAGAAAAAATTAGGTGTGAAAAAATAGGATCCAATTATTTTAAAGGGGTAAAAAATAATATTGAAGAATTCTATAAGAAAAGAATTTCTGAATTAGATCTGAAGAGTAGTGAAGACAAAGTAGTCGAGTCATTTGAAAATTTTTTAAGAACAAAGTTTTTAGATTTAAAGAATGACAAAGAAATTGAAAAGAAATTAAAATCTTTTAAAAAGGATCTTAGTGACCAATTTAAAGGTAAAATTGGAGAACTAAAAGAACTTACTCTGGATCAAAACAAATTTAATTCAATTATTTCTCAACTTATCTCTAACATGAGCTTAGATGAAAATATTGAAGATGAAAAAAAAAGGGAAGAGGAAAATGATAATAATGATAAAAAGTCTAAACCGCAAAATAACGAGCAAAAAACTAGTGCGAAAGAAGAAAAAAATGAGGAGATGTCCATAGAAGGTGGGGTTCCAGATTTAGAGAATGAGGCAAAAGACTCGGACGCAGCAGACGAAGAATTGGAATTTGAAGATAGTTCAAGGCCTGATCTCAAAAAAAGAAATTTAAACAACTTTGGTGATTTAAAATATAAAACGTACACTGAAGAATTTGATGAAATAATAAAAGCAGAAGAACTTGAGAGTGATGAAGAATTATTGAGACTTAGAAAAAATCTTGATCAGCAATTATTACAACTTAAAAATTTTATTTCTAAATTAGCGAATAAATTGCAAAGAAAATTACTAGCTAAACAAAATAGGTCCTGGAATTTTGATCTAGAGGAAGGTTTGTTAGATACGTCAAAGCTTACACGAGTTATTATGGATCCTTTCAATTCCTTGTCATTTAAAAAAGAGAAAGATATAGAATTTAAAGATACCTTAGTAACAATACTAATTGATAACTCAGGTTCGATGAGGGGTAAACCAATTTCAGTAGCAGCAATTTGTGCAGATATACTTTCAAGAACTTTAGAAAGATGTATGGTCAAAGTTGAAATTTTAGGATTTACCACTAAGCATTGGAAAGGTGGTTCATCTAGAGAAAAATGGATGAAAAATAATAAACCAAATTTTCCTGGTAGATTAAATGATTTAAGGCATATAATTTATAAATCTGCAGACACTCAATGGAGACAGGCCAAAAATAATATGGGCTTAATGTTAAAGGAGGGATTGTTAAAAGAAAATATTGATGGAGAGGCTTTAAAATGGGCTTTTAATAAAATGAGTAGAAGAAAGGAAGACAGAAAAATTTTAATGGTAATTTCAGATGGTGCTCCCGTGGATGACTCTACTCTTTCAACCAATACTAGCGATTATCTAGAAACAAATTTAAAAAGGACCGTTAAATGGATTGAAAGTAAATCTGATGTAGAGCTGCTTGCAATTGGTATAGGTCATGATGTAACAAGATATTATAATAAAGCAGTCAAAATAACTGATGTTCAAGATTTAGGTGATGTGATGATAAATCAATTAACTGATTTGTTTGTTGAAGATAACAAAAAAACTTTGCATTAAAGTTTAATTTGGGTGCCAGATGTATCTGTATAATCTTTAATTTTTAATAATAGCATTCTAAATGGAATTAACATCATTAGCGTAATAAATAGTTTTACAATTAAATCACCGAAAGCTAATGTTGCCCAAGGAACTTCGGTTCCGTAGAAAGCAATAGAAAAAAATAAAAAAGTGTCTGTGATTGAGCCTAAAGTTGAAGATGTTAGCGGAGCTACAAACCATATTTTTTTTCTTAAATAATCAAAGATATTAATATCTAGGTTCTGAGCAATAAAAAATGCTACTCCAGAACCTATGGCTATTCTAACTGAGATAATGTCTGAAAAATTAGTAGATACAAATAAAGTAAGCAGTACTCCAATTGTAAAACCAACATATACTATTTTTCTTGCTACTACCTTTCCATAAGCTCTATTAGCTAAATCTGTGATTAAAAAAGTGATTGGATAACTAAAAGCTCCGTAAGTTAATATGTCAGCTAATCCAAATTTTTGAATAGGGAATTGAACTAAATAGTTCGAAATAACTACAACAACCCCCATCAAAATTGAAAGCTTATAAAATAAACTCATATTTAAGATTTAGCTGAAATGGATGCTTTAATTTTTTTTACTTTTTTTGATAGTTTTTTATTCTTTGCAGATAGTAAAAATTTATCGAGTCCACCCTTAAAATCTACTGTTCTTAACGCAGAGTTAGCTACATTTAATTTAATATCTTTTTTCAAAATGTCGCTTCTGAAAGTTATTTTTTTTAAGTTTGGTAAAAACCTACGTTTAGTTTTGTTTTTAGCATGACTTACGTTATGGCCTTTCAATGGTGATATACCTGTTAACTCGCATCTTTTAGACATAAATTTTACCTAGAGTTATATAATTGCAGCGACGAGATGGGTCAAGCATTAATTCCAATTGCCTCATCTATTTTTTTAAGGTTTTCTTTTTTTAAAATTGAAATTAAGTCCTTTTTTATATCTTTGACTACACCAGGTCCTTTGAAAACCATTCCTGTGTAAAGTTGAACGGCATTTGCACCCGCGCTTATTTTTTCAAAAGCTGCTTTACCAGAGTCTACACCCCCTACACCGATAATTTGTATTTTTCCTTTTGTTTGGTTATAAATTTTTTTTATTAACTTTGTTGATCTATCTCTAAGTGGCTGTCCTGATAATCCACCTCTTTCATTTTTTTTAACATCATTTAAATTTTGACGGTTAATTTCAGTTGTATTTGAAACAATTATTCCAGAAATTCTATATTTAATAATTAACTCAATAATTTTACTAATTTCATTATCATCGATATCTGGTGAAAGTTTCACCGCCAATGGCTTTGATAGACTATTTTCTTTTTTTATTTTATTGATACCAATTAGAAGTTTTTCTAATTCTTTTTGATCATGAAAATCTCTAAGCCCTTCAGTATTGGGAGAAGATATATTTATTGTTACGTAACCAGCGTGAGGAGATATCTTTTTAAGACATGAATAAAAGTCCTCTTCTTTATTTAAAGTATCTTTGTTAGGACCAATATTTATTCCTAAAAAACCGTCTGGTAAATTATTTGATATTCTTTTAAAAATAATTTCTGACCCATGATTATTGAAGCCTAATCTATTAATTAAAGCTTGATCCTTTTCTAATCTAAATACTCTAGGTTTAGGATTTCCAAATTGTCTTTTTGGGGTAACCGTTCCAACCTCTACAAAACCGTAACCAAATTTAAATAATGAGTTGTACACTTCAGCGCTCTTGTCGAAACCAGCCGCCAATCCAATTGGGTTAGGTAATTTTTCATTAAATAAAGAGGTCTCGAGCATTTCTTCTTCATCTACATTAAAAATACTTTTTGGAAGAATATTAAATTTTAGAGATTTTATCGCTAAATCATGTGCAACTTCAGGATCTAGAGAGAAAATATAAGGTCTTAAAATTGAAAACATTAGTTTATCCTATCATTAATTAATTTAATTGTTTCTTTAAGTCCAAAAAAACTTATAAAAAATCCCATCCTTGGTCCGTTTTCTTCTCCAAATACAACCTCGTAAATAAGCTTAAACCAATTTCTTAGATTTTTATCGTAACCATTTTCTTTTCCAACAGTATAGACGTGAGTTTGAATTTCTTCTGGATTTAAAGATTTATCAATTTCTTTTAATTTATTAACTAAATTTTCTAATGCTTTTTTTTCTTGAGCATTAGGTTTTTTAAACTTTTTGTTTGGCTCAACTTTATCTTTAAAATAATTTACTGCATAATCCGTAAGGCTATCTAAAATTTTATATTCTTTTGGATTAATTTCTTTGTGAAAATTTTTAATAAATTTCCAAAGAATATCTTTGTTATCTGCATTACTAGAACCAACTAAATTTAGCAGCATTGAGAATGGCATCACAATTTTTTCATCAGGTGGACTCCCATTATGAACATGCCAAACTGGGTTAAGAATTTGATCTTTTAATTCTTGAGAAGAATATTTCTCTATTTGAGTGAGGTACTCATCCACTGTTTTTGGAACAACCTCAGAGTATAGTTTTTTTGCTCTTTTCGGATTAGGATACATATACAAAGATAAACTTTCAGGAGATGCGTATCTTAACCATTCTTCGATAGAAATTCCATTGCCCTTTGATTTTGAGATCTTTTCGCCTTTCTCATCTAAAAATAATTCATAAGCGAATCCATTAGGAGGACTTTTTCCTAATGTACGACATATTTTATTTGATAACGTAGCGCTTTCCATCAAATCTTTGCCATACATTTCAAAATCTACATCAAAAGTGAACCAACGCATTGCCCAGTCAACTTTCCACTGTAATTTACAATTACCATTTAAAATATTTGTTTCAATTTTTTCATTTTTATTATCAAAAATAACTTTTCCTGTTTTTTTATCCATACTAAGCAAGGGTATTTCAAGCACTCTGCCAGTTTTTGGGCAAATAGGTAAAAAGGGACAATAAGTTTTTCTTCTCTCCTCTCTTAAAGTAGGTAAAATTATATTCATTATTTCCTCGTATTTTTCTAGAACTCGCATGAGAGAGTTATTAAAAACTCCATTTTTATAGTTTTCTGTTGAACTTTTAAAATCAAATTTAAATTTGAATTTTTTTAGGAAAACTTTAAGCATTTCATTATTGTGTTCCCCAAAACTATTAAATTTCTTAAATGGATCAGGAATTGCTGTTAAAGGTTTTCCTAAATTTTTTTTTAAAATTTCATTATTTGGAACATTATCAGGTACTTTTCTTAAGCCATCCATATCATCAGAAAAAGTGATTAACTCATGATTGATTTTTTGCATGTGATTGAGAGCGTTTATCATCATAGTTGTTCTTGCCACCTCACCAAATGTACCTATATGAGGTAGACCGCTCGGCCCGTATCCAGTCTGGAAAGTGATTTTTTTCTTTTTTGAAATAATATCTTTTCTGTCTTTAAGAAGTTTTCTAACTTCAACAAAAGGCCATGAGGAGGTAGATTGAATTAAATTATTATCAAGCATTCTTATGATTTATTAAATTTTATACGCAAAATACATACTTTAATGTATGATATTAAGTTGAATTTTAAAACTATATAAATAATCTCACTTAAAATGGCTACTAACAAAACTGTCTTTTTTTTAATAGGTATATTATTGATTGTTTTAGGGGCTTCAATGCTAGCACCATATTCCTTACAATTAATTTTTAAAGAGGAAAGTCATAGTTTTATCTCGGCATCTATTGTCACTTGTTTTATAGGGTCTTTGTTTGTATTGGGGAATCTTGAAAATGAATTTAGATTAAATTTAAGACAAACTTTTCTGTTCTCTTCTTTAGCTTGGTTCATGGTAGCGGTTTTTGGAAGTTTGCCTTTTTTGCTATCGACGCAAGAATTTAGCTTTAGTGAGGCTTTCTTTGAAAGCATGTCAGGGATTACAACAACTGGTGCCACGATTATTTCAGATTTGGATAGCGCCCCGAAAAGTATATTGCTTTGGAGAGCTATAATGCAGTGGTTAGGCGGAATTGGAATTGTTGTAATGGCAATTACGATACTTCCATTACTACAAGTAGGTGGGATGCAATTATTTAAAATGGAGGGGCCCGACAGTACAGAAAAAATATTACCTAGAACTATTGAGGTGGCTGCTACAATAATTTCGGTGTATATAATTTTGACTTTTCTATGTGGTTTTTTTTACTGGATGTTTGGTATGACAATATTTGATAGCATAAGCCATTCTATGACAACTATTGCAACAGGAGGTTTCTCTACACATGATGACTCAATTGGTTTTTTTAAAAACCCAAATATTGAAATAGTTGCTAGTGTATTTATTATTTTAGGCAGTATTCCATTTATTTCATACCTGAAATTTGCTCAAGGAAATAGAAAAGTTTTTTTTAATGATGTTCAAATAAAAGGTTTGATTTATTTATTATTGATCTCAATTACAATAATGTTTTTATACTTGTTGTTTACAAACTATGAAGCGAACATATTCGATAAAATAAGAATTTCCTCTTTTAATGTAATTTCAATACTATCAGGAACAGGATATGTTACAGACGACTTTGGGCTGTGGGGAAAGTTTTCTTTAATTTTTTTCTTGTTTTTAATGTTTATTGGAGGATGTGCCGGTTCTACAGCTTGTGGAATAAAAATTTTTAGGTTGCAGATGCTTTTAATCTTTTTAAAAAATCAGATTAAAAAACTTATTTCTCCAAATAGCGTGATTATAACTAAATATAATAATCAAAAAATTTCAGATACTTTTATTAATTCTGTAATTATCTTTATATTCTCTTTTTTATTTATTTTCCTAATAATTGCAATGCTACTGTCTGTAAGTGGGCTTGATTTTATTACCTCTATCTCAGGTGCAGCTAGTTCTATCTCAAATGTTGGGCCAGGACTAGGGGATATGATAGGTCCTAATGGAAATTATAAGGATATACCTGACCTCTCAAAATGGATATTATCAATTGGAATGTTACTTGGAAGATTAGAACTTTTTGCAGTTTTAGTTTTATTCTTTCCATCTTTTTGGAGAAATTAAGTTATGGAAATTTATAAAAAACAGTCGATATCAGAAGCATTCAAAGTTTATTATGACAAACGAATGATTAAGATTTTGCTACTTGGAGCTATAAGTGGCTTTCCATGGGTTATTATAGGAAGCAGTTTAAGTCTTTGGTTAAAAGAGGATGGGTTAAGTAGAAGCACTATTGGATGGGCAGGTTTAATTTTTGCTGTTTATGCTTTCAATTATCTTTGGGCTCCAATAATAGACAGAATTAGAATTCCCATATTAACTAAAAAAGTTGGTCATAGACGTGGATGGATAATAACTATGCAAACTATAATCTTAATTAGTTTAGTTTGTTGGAGTTTAATTAGTCCAACTACAAATTTAGCATTAGTCATTAGTATCGGGCTTATAATTGCAATAGCATCGGCTACGCAAGATATAACAGTTGATGCATTAAGGATTGAGCAAATAGGTGAAAATGAAGGTAAATCAATGCAAGCCGGTGCAGCTATGGCAGTGGTCGGTTGGTGGACTGGATATAAATTAGGCGGAGTTGTAGCTCTTAACGCAGCTGAGTTTTTTCAGGAAGCAGGTTTTGAAAACTACTGGCAAATAACATTTTTAGTTTTAGGAATAATTATAATAAGTTGTAACATCGGACTTTTATTTATCAACGAACCTCAAACTACTAACAGAAAAGAGAATCAAAGGCTTACTGATAAAATGATTGAGGAAAAATTAGGATATACTAACATAGTCACAAAAATTATTGCATGGTTAACTGGAACAGTGATTGGTCCTGTAATTAGTTTTTTTAAAAAAAATGGTTTTAATATAGCTTTAGCAATTCTTGGCTTTGTATTTCTTTTTAAAATAGGTGAAGCTTTCTTGGGAAGAATGTCTGTTATTTTTTATAAAGAAATTGGATTTACCAAATCTGATATTGCTCTTTATTCAAAAGGCTTAGGATGGATAACCACAGTAATTTTCACTTTATTGGGGGGGTTATTTGCTATTCGCTCAGGAGTAATTAAAGCAATGTTTGTCTCTGGTATACTTATGGCTTCAACAAACTTGTTATTTTCTCTATTAGCTTGGTACGGAAAATCTGAATTATTATTCGCAATAGCTGTAATATTTGATGATATGGCAGCAGCATTTGCTACTGTAGCGTTTGTAGCTTTTATTTCAATGTTGGTTGATAGAACTTATACTGCAACTCAATATGCGCTTTTGTCATCAATTGGTACTGCAGGTAGAACAACATTAGCTGCTTCATCCGGGGCTTTGGTAGATTGGTTAAATGGAGATTGGGGAATATTTTTTGTAATAACAGCTGTCATGGTAATACCGTCACTTATATTTCTTTATATGATTAAAGATAAACTTAAGTTAAATGACTAAATATTTAACTAATAATTATTCATTAATAAACCTTCACAAAAAACCATCAACAAAATCAGAAATCGTAACCCAGATTATATATGGCGAAAGTTTTTCAATATTAAGAAAGGCTAAGAAATGGTACAAAATTAAAATCAAAGAGGATGGGTATAAAGGTTATGTTCAAAACAAAAAATTTTCAAAATTTTTAAGACCAAATTATAAAATAAGTGTTTTAAAAGCAACAGTTTATAAATTTCCAAATAAAAGTAAAAAGATAAATTTTATACCTTATAGCTCAAAAATAAAAGTCTTAGAAAAAAAAGGTAGTTTTTTAAAATTTTCTAAAGGGTGGATTAATAAAAAAGAAGTAAAGCCAATTTCATTTACAGAGAGAGACCTATTTAAAAGAATAAATATTTATAAAAATGTTAAGTACAAATGGGGTGGAAAATCTTTTAAAGGGATTGATTGTTCAGCTTTAATACAGGTGTTTTTAAATTTTAATAACAAATTCTGTCCCAGAGATGCAAAAGACCAAGTCAGATACTTTAAAAAAAATGTTAGTTTAAAAAATATCAAAAAAAATGATATTATATACTGGAAGGGTCATGTTGCCGTAGCTATCTCAAAAAAGAAACTTATTCATGCATACGGTCCAATGAAAAAAACAGTAGTAATGGGTATAGAACAAACAATTAATAGAATTAATAAGACAGCTAATTTAAAAGTAATTGGTATCAAAAGGTTATAAAATAAAAAAGGCAGCTTCAGTCTCCCTCCGCTGCCCTGAGTGTATTTTAAATGATTCGGCCATTTAAAATAAGACTATTATTAGTTGTGTGTGAATAAATTAACCTTTAAAGATTGGATTTTTAAAAGGAAAAATTAAGTTATGAAAGTTTCAGTTATAATACCTGCTTACAATGAAAAAAATAATGTAGTTAATCTTGCAAGGGATATAATTAATAAAATTGAACATGTTCAAGTAATTATTGTTGACGACTCAAAAGAAGATAACATTTCACCACTTTTAGAAAAAATAAATAAAGTAAAATATATTTTTAGAGGGAAAAAGCTTGGACGCGGTTCGGCTATAATTGAAGGGATTAAATATTTGATTAAAAATACTGATACTGAAATTTTTGTTGAAATGGATGCTGACTATTCTCATGATCCGAACGAACTTAAAAATAATTTAAAGGTATTTAAAGAAGGTAAATATGATTTGCTTATATCAAGTAGATACTTATCAGACAGCAAAATCGTAAATTGGCCAATAACAAGAAGGATTTTTTCTTTTTTGGCTAATTCATTAGCAAAATTTTTGTTAAGAGTACCAGTTTCTGATTATACAAACGGTTTTAGAATATATTCAAATAATGCTGCTAACCATATTGCTTTTAATTGTGGTAAAATTGGTGAGGGTTTTATTATTCTTTCTGAAATTTTAGTTGAGCTTTATTATAAAAATTTTAAAGTTGGTGAAACCAGTAGTAAATTTGTAAATAGAGTTAGAGGAGAAAGCTCTGTAAATTTTAGGGAGATTTTAAATTCTTTTTTAGGTTTAATAAGAATTTATAATTTAAAAAATCAAATTAAAAAAAATCTTAATTAAAATGATATCGATTGGATTTAAAAAAAAAAATATTAAATATTTTATTTTTTTTTATTTTTCATTCACTTTTTTTTTCTGCTGGTCATTAATTGATGATTACGGAGTTACAATAGATGATCATATTTATTATAGAAATGGAGAAAATACATATTTTTATATTAAAAATCTTTTTTTATCCTTTTTTGATAATCAAATAGATCCCTCTAAATTTAGAGCTGATCTAAATGTTTTACCAACAATATATGAAATATTTTTAGTCTTAATATGTAAAGTTTTAAATATAACTGATTTTAGAGATATATACCTTACAGCTCATAGAATTAATTTTTTGCTATTTTTCTCTTCCCTAATTGTATTTTTTATTTTTTGCCAAAAAATTTTCGAAAATCATTTTGTTTCAATACTTGGAATAACTCTAATTCTTCTATCGCCAAGAATTTTTGCAGAGTCTTTCTATAATTCTAGAGATGTTTTTTTCATGTGTTTATTTATTTTTTATCTAAACTCCATGTATAATTTTATAAATTCAAAGAATACTAAAAATATAATTTTTTTTAGTTTATTTACCGCATTAATATTGAACGCAAAAATTTTAGGATACATTCCTGTATTAATTTTTGTAGTTTTGTATTCATATAACTTTTTAAATACAAAAGAAAAATTATTTAGTGAAAAAAAAATTATATTTTTATTTTTTTCTCTAACCTTTTTTTTTATTTATATTCTTTGGCCATACTTATGGGACAATCCTTTTGGAAATCTAATTTTTGCACTTAAGAACGTAGTTAAAATTCAGCAAGATATAATATTGATAAATTATTATTTTGGAGAATATTTACCAAGTGATTTGGTTCCTTGGCATTTTAGATTAGTTTGGTTTCTAATAACCACTCCTGTAATTATATTATTTTTATTTATTTTAGGGTTGGTTCTTTTTTTTAAAGAAATCTACAAAAAAATAGGCTCAACTTTAGATAACAAAAAAGATTTCTCTCAAAAACACTTCATGAGTATCTTTCTTTTTATGGTTTTTTTATTCAGTTACTTTATTTTAATAGAATTTAATAAATCAAAATATGGCGGTTGGAGACACTTATACTTTTTGTATCCAATAGTAATATATTTTTCTATTCTTTTCATTAATCATTTATTACATAATTCATCAAATATTTTTCGAAATATTATTTTTATTTTTATTTTTTTCAACTTAGCTAATTGTTTGTTTTGGACGATGAAAAACCATCCGCATCAATATATTTTCTTTAACTTTTTAACTAAAAATTATGCTTTAAAAAACTTCGACCTAGACTGGTGGGGTATCTCGCATAAAGCATCTTTGGAATATATTTTAAAAAATACCAAAAAAGACAAAATAAAAGTATTTGCTGAAGGCTTTACTAGTTTAAAAGACTCACATCTTTACCTAGAAAGTTCTGAAAAAAAAAGAGTTGTTCTTACTGGAATTGAGGAGGCCGACTATGTAATTGATAGTAAAATGAAAAGGATTAGAATAAATAATTATATGAAAGAAAATAATAATTTTAAGCTAATTTATGAATTGAATATTGATGGTCAACCAATTAGTGCTCTTTATTTAAGAAAAGAATAAATAATTAAAATTTTTATGAGACAATTTATATTAAAAACATTTATTATTTTTGTAGCGGTATATATTTTATTTCAAATTACATTAGGTTATAGAATTAACGAATTTTCATCAAAAATAAAATCTATAGCTAATCAGCAACAGAGAATTGAAATTAAAAACAAAATCTTAAATGAAATGAAAAAAGGTACAGAAAAAGAGAATATTTTTTCTGATGAAGAAAGAGTTATACTTTCAAATTTTATTAATAAGATCCTAAACGAATTAAAAACAGCGCCTCCAAAATAATTAGGTAAAAGTTTTAGTTATTTTAAAAATATCATTAATTATTGCTGAAATTAGGTAGACGATAAAATAAGATTTAAATAAAATTATATTTTTATAATTTTTGAATATCAATTTAATTTGACTAAATTCAATTATTGAAAAAAGTAAAATAATCAACATTGGCTCAAAATATTTTTGAAAAATCTGATAAGAGGAAAATCCAAAAATTAGAAGCAGAAATAATATTAAAGTATTTTTATTTTCTTTAAAAATAAGCATTATAAAAATAATCCCAATAAATGATGTAACATAGAAAAAATAAAGATTATTAAAAACAATTATAGATAGTTTTATAAAGAATCCTCCACCTAGACTTGGATTATAATTAAAAATAGTTGAAGAAAATAATACTAATAAAAAAGATAGCAAAATTATAGCGTAATGTCCTTTTGTAATATTTGATTTTTTAAAATCTCCAAGATAATTTACCCCAACAACAAAGTATAAAGGTATAAGATAAAAACTGATTATTGAAGTATTTACCATAAGGCTATTAGCTAAATTAAAATCAAAAGTTAAGCTAAGTGTTCGTGGAACTGAAAGTACTAAAAAAAAACCTGGTAATGAAAAAATGAATATTATGATTGAACTTTTTATAAACTCTTTAAAATCGAGCCTTAAAAAATAAATATATAAAATATAGAGAAATACAACTGCATATAATTGTCTTGAATAAACTGCTAAAGAAAGAAAGAAACATTGCAAAACTAAATTTTTATCAATCAAGTTTGATTTGTGATTTTCCCATTTAAGAAAATAAAATATTGATATCATGAAAAATATTAATGCAGTTAATTGAGTATTTGCCCATATTGCTCCAGACCTAAAAGAAGGAAGCAAAAATATAATTTGTGAGAAAAAGAAAAGTTTATTCAGATCAATGCTTGAAAATTTCTCTCTTAATATAAGAAAGAATAAGTAGGGAGTTATTAAAGAAATCAGAGTGAATAAGAGTCTTACTATGTCTTTGTTTTCAAATAGAAGATTAAAAAGATATAAAATATAGTAGTGAAGAGGAAAGTGAATCGTGTGCTCTGAAAAATTAATATATTCTCCATTTTCTATTAATTTTAGTATTGGCCAGGTACTATTGAAATCGACAGGAAAACCTCCTGACCCTGAAGAGTCTTCTCCTAGAGAGTATCCAACTAATAAAGAGATTGAAAGGACAAAATATAAAACTAAGTTTAGATAATGTATCTTTGATTTTTGCATTAGAATTTATAAATTAATCTAGTTCAACTTTTTCTTTGTAATTATTTATCAAATTTTGATTTTGATCTTTCTTAGATAGTACAAAATTTTCACATACCAACAAATCTAATTCGGTCCCCATAAAACACTTGAAAGCATCTTCAACCGAACAAACAATTGGCTCACCTCTTATATTGAATGACGTGTTTACCAGTACAGGGCAATTTGTTAATTCCTTAAACTTTGCAATCAATTGATAATATTTTGGATTTGTGTTTTTATGTACTGTTTGAATTCTAGCTGAGTAATCAACATGAGTAACAGCAGGTATAACAGATCTTTTTAAATTAAGTCTCTCAATCCCGAACAATCTTCTATCTTCTTCTTTTTCTTCCACTTGAATACTTTTTTTTACGTCAGCAACTAATAACATGTAAGGACTGTCATAATCTAGGTCAAACCATTTTGCTAAATCTTCTCTAAGAATAGATGGCGCAAACGGTCTAAAACTTTCTCTGTATTTAATTTTAAGATTCAAATTTTTTTGCATTTTTTCAGATCGTGGGTCAGCAATTATTGATCGACAACCGAGTGCTCTAGGACCAAATTCCATTCGCCCTTGGAACCATCCAACAATTTTTTCATTTTTTAATTCACTTGCAACTCTATTTATTAATTCTTCATTGTTATACTTTTTAAATTTAGCTCCTAGGCTCATTAATTTTTTTTCTATTGATAAATCATCGAATTTTGGACCTAAATATGATCCATTCATTTTATCAATGTCTCCATTGCTTTTTCTTGGTTGTGAAAGTTCTTGGTGCCAATAAGCTAAAGCTGCTCCAAGAGATCCGCCAGCATCTCCAGCGGCTGGTTGTATCCATAAATTTTCAAATACTTTTTGTCTTAATATTTTTCCGTTAGCTACGCAATTCAAAGCAACTCCTCCAGCTAAACATAAATTTTTTATTTTTGTTTCTTTTTGAATACTAGTAACAAGTTTTATAATTATTTTTTCAATAACAGCTTGTATTGAAGATGCAATATCCATATGAAATTGTGTTAACAGTTCTTTACTTGGATCTCTAACTTTCTGACCGAATAATTTTGAAAATCTCTCATTTGTCATGGTTAGACCTGTTGCAAAATTAAAATATTTCATGTCCAACCTGAAAGACCCATCTTCCTTAACGTCTATAAGTTTTTTTAAAATTATATCAGCATATTTTGGTTGACCATACGGTGCTAAGCCCATAAGTTTGTATTCCCCGCTATTTACTTTAAATCCAGTGTAATAAGTAAATGCTGAATAAAGTAATCCAATTGAATGGGGAAAATTAATCTCTTTAATTATAGATATTTTGTTTTCTTTGCCGATAGCTACTGTAGAAGTTGCCCACTCACCTACTCCATCTAACGTTAAAATAACTGCTTGATCAAAAGGTGATGGGTAAAAAGCGCTGGCAGCATGACTAAAATGATGTTCAGAAAAATTAATTTTTTCAATATTGTTAAAATTGCTATCATTTCTTTTTAATTGGTCAAAAAGAAATTTTTTTTGGAACAATTTTTCTCTTAACCAAATTGGCATTGACATCAAGAAAGAAGTAAAACCTTTAGGGGCAAATGCTAGATATGTCTCTAGTAATCTCTCAAATTTTAAAAATGGTTTTTCGTAAAAAACTATTCCGTCTAATTCACTTAACTTTAAGTTAGCTTCTTTAAGAACATAATTTATAGAATTATAAGGATACCCTGGATCATGTTTTTTTCTGGTAAATCTTTCTTCTTGTGCCGCAGCAACTATTTTTCCGTCAATTAACAAGGCTGCGGCACTATCATGATAAAAAGCTGAAATTCCTAATATAGAGTTCACAGTGTCTAATCTTTCAATTTATTCTAATTAACAAACTATAAATATTAAAATATTGTATAAATAAAAGGTGCTACCACAGATCCTTGGCTTAAAACAATTAATGCGCCAAATAAAGCTAAAACAATTATTATAGGTAATAACCAATATTTTTTTCTCTCTCTTAAAAAAGAGTAAAATTCTCTAAAAAAACTCAACATTTAAAACTGCCTTTTCATTGTATTTATATTTTTAGCTCTTTTAATCCAGTAGGAGTCATTTTTATTAAATTTAAGATTTAGAACGTCTTTACCAACTAGACGCATTAAAAGACCTATAGGGGTAATAATTATAAAATAGATGAATCCCATTACGATTGGAGCAATGATTTTTCCTAAAATTTCTCCAAGTTTAATCCAGCCTTTTTTGAAAGGTGTAAGAATTGTTGAGTTTATAATACCTAAAACTAAAAATATCGATGCTATACCTAGTGCCCACAATCTTATAAAATCTGAATTTATTAATGGCCAAAGAGCTACTAATAAAAAAATTATAAAAAATAAAATTCCAAAACTTTTATTATTTTCTTTATTTCGCATAGTCTTTAATATTGTATCATAATCTTATCTAAAACTGGTGACTATATTTTAAATTTGCTTGAACACCGCTTGTATCTTGAGATGTTTGAAGTCCATCAAGAGCCATTGAAAACTTACTATTTTGAGAAAAATTGTAATCATAATTTAAGCCAGCAGATAAGCTGAATTCACTCTTTAAATCATTGTTCTGAGCATAAGATCCTTTTGTTCCATTAACATAAAATACTTGAACATTATCATCTAATATTGTTCTAGCATCAGCTATCCAAGATAAATGAAGACTCTTTTTGTTATCTTTTAAAATTTGATGTTTGTTACTTAAGGCTATGGATCCGTTATAAACATCTCTTTCTTCCCACTTGTAATATTTGCTTTCTTCATGAGACGGCGTATGTGAGTAACCAAAGTTAAAGCTTAAATCTGGTAACAAGTTATTAAAGATTACCTTTTTTCCAAACAAAACTTCATAACTCATATATTCATCAGATATATCTAGTAATCCGGATGACGTAGTATTTGTTAAAATATTTCTTTCACTCTTGTTAAAGCTAGCTCCACCTAAAAGATATATCTCTGAATTTATCTCATTACCAATTTCAATTTTATCAAAATTTATTCCAGTCATAAAACTAAACTTATTAATATCGTGATTTTTGGAAATATTTTGTAAACTTGTCCCAAAAGAAAGAATTAAAGTTTTATTGTTTGAAATTGGTTCAAAAATATTAGCACCAATTCCTATTTTTTCGTTATCAAGTGCTAATGTGCTCTTATCTCCATCTCTTTTTAAAAAAGATGTTGTGATTTCACCCCATCCCTTATCTCTTTTAGAAAATTCATCGCTTTGTTGGTATCTGACAAGAGAATTTCTTAAACTTATTGATTTATATCCTAGTTCCTCATCAATCATTTCATTGCCACCTTGACCGACAGATCCTGCTGAACCTTTGACAACTGGATTTCCATCTAGATCCTGTAAAGTATAAGTGCCATTTCCATCTATGTCATAGTAATAACCTTGTCCTACACCATGTTGCAATTTTATAGTATGACCTGAGTCAGCCACATTAATTTTACCGATTACTTTTCCTGAGTCTTTTAAAGTAACAGTCACTCCACTTCCAGCTATTCTAATTGCGTAATTTTGTGGCCCAGCTTTATTTTCTATTGTTCCACTATTAGTTAAAGTTGCAGTATCTTCAGCAGCAATAAAAACTGTTGCTTGTTGTAGAGCGGTTGCAGAAGAATTGTTATTATAAATATATCCCCCAATATTATTTATAAGGGTCATGTTGTTTGTATCATCTTCAGACTTGATAGCATTATTATTAGTTTCTCCGGAGCTAACAGCTTCGGCAAAGATTTGTCCTGAGTTAGTAATTGTTACGTTGTTTCCCGTTCCTGAATTTTCTGTAAGAGTAATGGTGTTAGTATTACTTTTTATTATTCCTCCAGCATTATTTGTTACTGTGGAGTTTTGTGCATTTAATAAATTAATTGCTTTAGAACCGCCAGAGCTTATGGTCCCAGAATTTGTAACAGTTAGTCCATCCTGGTCTTTTCCTTGTACCGTATTGTGAGAAGTAGCCGTTAAAGAAGATCCTGAGTGTATGGTTAGAGTTGCATCGCCCTGTTCGTTAATATTAACAGCTGCTTGTCCACTTCTTGATAAAGTTGAAGAATTTGTAATGGTTAATGATGTTTCATCTGCATTATATACTTGTTGAGTTGTTGAATCGCTATTAATTGTATTAGATCCGGTTATATTTTCGGCATTAACCTGGCTTAAAGACATTAAGTAAATAATAATTATAAATCTAAAATCTCTCATAATTTTTTTTCTAAATTTTTATAGATATAACCAAAATTTTATCAAAACGCATCTATTCCATTTTAGGTTTAATTTATGGCGGAGAGAGAGGGATTCGAACCCTCGAAACGGTTTCCCGTTTACACGCTTTCCAAGCGTGCGCCTTCAACCACTCGGCCACCTCTCCAGATACTAAGCTCTTTTTTTTTATAGCATATAGTTTATAAAATAGAATGGACAATTTGGTTGTATTAAATAACGAGAAAATTTCCAAAGATAATAATAAGTTTTATTGTAGAAATTTTAATTTTAAAATTCTTCCTGAGGGGCTAAATAAGTTTTTTAATGTTCGATATATTGCGAGAAAATCAAAAATAAACGAACATCATGAACTTAATTTAAGTGATGTTAAAATTGCTTCGAATATATTCCAGTTTGTATATTTTGTGGTCTCAACTTTTAAATATAAAAATACAAAATATTATATAATAACAATTACCCCATATACTTTTTTAGCTTTTTTATTTTTAGCTTTGTTTAGGAAAAAAGTATTTGTATATCTTATAAGCAGTGGTTTCGAAGAGTGGAAATATATTTTAGGATCTTGGAGTGTTTGGATTTATTATTTAATGTATTCTTTAGTAACGTCCTACTCCACTGTAATTGCTTTGCATGAGAGACTTTACAAAAAAAAGGATGGATACGTAATTGAATCCTCAACTCTAAATAAACAATGGTTGCAAAATTATAAAAAACCAAAATTAGATAAAATTAGATTATTAAATGTGGCAAGAGTAAATCCTGAAAAAGGAATTTTTGAGTTTCTCGAAATGTTTAAAAAATTAGAATTAGATGCTGAAATTTCAATAATTGGAAAAATTAAAAACTCTATTTTAAAAAATAAATTTCAATCAATTATTGGAAACAAACCTAACATATTATTTCCTGGATATATTTCAGATAGGAAATTATTAATTAATGCTTTTGACAATCATAATATTTTAATTCTTCCCTCTTATACTGAAGGTCAGCCTTATGTAGTTGATGAGTCTCTAGCTAGAAGACGTCCAGTGCTTATATTCGAAGATATAAAACATATTGTTAAAGGTAGAAAAGGAATTTTTATTTCACAAAGAAATATTGAGTCAATCACAAAAACACTTAATTTCATTATGCAAAATTATGAAAATATTCAAAAAGATATTGAACAGAATAAATTTCCACTTGAAGAAGATATGTTTAAACAAATTTCTGAGGTTATTAAAAAAAATTAATTTCTTAACAGATTTTTTATCCCTTTCTCAATAGAGATTTTTGGTTTCCAATTTATATCTTTTTTTAATTTTGAAATATTTGCTAGAGAGTCCTTGGGTTCTCCAGGTCTGATTGATATAAACTTTTTTTTACCGTTAAATATACTGGCTATATAATTAATTGAGGTTTTTTTTCCTGATCCTAAATTATATATTTTATTGTTATATTTGCTTTTTAAAATTTTTAAAAATGCATTTGCTAAGTCATCAACATGTATAAAATCTCTAGTTTGTTTACCGTCACCGACTATGGTTAATGGTTTGTTATTTTTTTTTTGAAATAAAAAATTGCTTATTACTGCACCATATTGACCTGAAGCATTTAGCCTTGGTCCATAGACATTGAAAAATCTAAAAGATATATTTGGCATTTTGAACATTTCAGCATAGTTCATTATTATTTCTTCTCCAATAAATTTTGTTACTGCATAAGGATTCTTTAAATTAATTTCATCTTTTTCTGAGGTAGGAAGTTTTTTTGGAGTTCCATAACAGCTTGAAGATGCAGCATAAATTAATTTTTTAATTTTTACTTTATTTGCTGCTTCCACTACTTTAAGTGTGCCAATAACATTATTATTAAAGTATTTCTTTGGATTTTTAATACTTGGTATAATTTCTGCGAGAGCAGCTAAGTGAAAGACATAGTCAGCTCCTTTGAAATATTTATATAAATTTTTGCTTTTAGAAATGTCTATTTTTATAATTTTTACATCTTTTTTTTTATGATGAGATAAATTAGATTTTTTACCCGACACAAAATTATCTAGCACAACTACTTTATGGCCAATTCTTACTAGATGATCTGTGAGATTGCTTCCAATAAAACCTGCGCCACCTGTAATAACAGATTTTAAAGCCATCCGTCATCTCCGGATAAATGATAATTATTTTTTAAATTGTATTTTTTCCACGCGCCATCATGATCAATAATGAGTTTACAGTTTTTGGTATGGTTCTCTAAAATTTTCTTTGGTATCTTAAATTGTTTGTGATCTACTGAAATTATAAGACAATCAAAATTTGGGAGATCTTTAGGAAAATTAAATACTTTCACTTTTGCAGCTTCATAAATTTCTTTTTTACTAAAGTATGGGTCGTATAATTTTACTTTTAATCTTTTTTTAGTTAAATGCTTGATTAAAGGTATTACTTTAGAAAGCACACTAACCTTTAAATCTCCTTTGTAAGATAGACCTAAAATACCAATTTTTTTTAAACCTCTTTTTGCTATTGAGTTGGCAATCAATTTACCCATTCCATCGTCAGTTTTGATAGTCTCTCTTAGCAAAGAGAGTTTATTTATATTTTTTACTTGAGATAGGATATACCTGCTTGATAAAGGGATACAATATCCTCCAGCACCAATTCCTGGATGAAATGCCTCAACGTTCCACTTTGTTCCAACTAATTTTAAAACTTCTCTCATATTATCTTTGGGGAAAGCTAAAGAAAGTTGATTTGCTAAAGTGATGTCCATGTGCCTATAGGCATTTTCAACGCTTTTTACCATTTCTGAAACTTTGTAGCTACTTGCTGTGTGAAGTTTTTTACAGACTATCGATAGAACATCTTTTGTTACTTTTGTAGATTTTTTGTCAGTAGATCCATAAACTCTGTCTAAATTTTCCAGATTTTTTCCTCCTTCAATAAACCAATCTCTTCTAGGGGCAATAGATAGTAAAATATTTTTACCAATTATAAGTTTTTTCCTTTTTAAAAATGGAATAATTTTTTTATCAGAAACTTTAGGAGCGAGAGTTGACTCTACAATTACAAGTGGTGTTTGTTTTCTATCTTTTTTTATCTTTGATATATTGTTAAGAACATTAATTAGTGGTTTATAATATGGTTTTCCATTTCTTTCAGTAGGTATGGCTATAAAATGTACCAAAAAATCTTCAGAAATTAAATTTTTGTAATTTGAAGTTGCCTTTAAATAATTTTGCTTAACCAATCCCTTTATATCGAATCCAAACCATTTTTTAAGGTCCTCTAAAGGAAGGGTTCCTGAATTTATTTTTTTAATCTTATCTTTGTTAATATCATAACCTACGCATTTTATTTTTTTTTTTGCAAAATAAACCATGGTTGATAAGCCAATATAACCTGTTCCCCAAACTGCAATTTTAAATTTTTTTGATTTTAAAAGACTTTTATAATTCATGTTCTCTTATTCATATTATCCAAGATAAAATCAAGTTTTTTTTTAATTAAGTTTCTTTATTGATCTTTAAAACTCCAATAAAAGCTTCTTGTGGTATTTCAACTTTTCCAAATTGTTTAGATCTAGCCTTACCTCTTTTTTGTTTTTCAAGAAGTTTTCTCTTTCTATCTGTAGCACCTCCCCCATGAATTTTTGTCAAGACATCTTTTTTGAAACCTTTAATAGATTCACGAGCAACTATTTTTCCACCTATGGCAGCTTGAACTGGTATCATAAAGTTGTGCCTTGGTATTAAATCTTTCAATTTTTCACAAACTTGTCTTCCTGTTTTTTGAGCAAAATCTTTATGTATAATCATTGCTAAAGCATCAACTGGTTCAGAATTTACTAATATACCTAATTTTACCAAATTTCCTTCTCTATAATTAGAAATTTCATAATCAAAACTTGCGTACCCACTAGATACAGATTTTAGCCTATCGTTGAAATCAAAAACAACTTCATTAAGAGGTAAGTCATATGCGAGGACTGCTCTTTTTCCTGAGTAAGATAAATTTGTTTGAACACCTCTTTTGTCTTGGCAAATTTTTATTATTGGGCCTAAATATTCGTCAGGTGTAATAATTGTTGATTTGATCCAGGGCTCTTCAATTTTTTCAATTTGTGAAGGATCTGGCATATTAGAAGGATTTTGTAAATCAAGAATTTGCTGCTTATTGGTGTGAACTTTATAAATTACTCCTGGGGTTGTAGTTATGAGATTTACATCGAATTCTCTTTCTAATCTCTCTGTTATTATCTCAAGATGTAATAATCCCAAAAAACCGCATCTGAAACCTAATCCTAAGGCACTTGAAGACTCCGGTTCGTATGAAAAGCTTGCATCATTTAATTTTAATTTAGCTAAACCATCTTTTAACTTCTGATATTCAGAACTATCGACCGGAAATAGACCACAAAAGACCACGGGTTTACTTGGTTTAAATCCGGGCAATGGTTTACTTATTGGATTAGCCGCATCGCATATAGTATCTCCAACTTTAGTCTCAGATAAAGATTTAATCCCAGTTATAATAAATCCAATCGAGCCTGCGTTTAATGCTTCTATATCATTAGGTTTTGGAGTAAAAACTCCAACCTTTTCAATAATATACTCTTGATTATTCGACATAAGTCTAATTTTCATTCCCTTTTTTAACTTTCCATCAATCACACGTACTAGAATCACTACGCCCAAATAACTGTCATACCAGCTATCTACCAATAAACATTTTAATTTTTCGCTTATTATTCCCTTTGGGGATGGTAATTTGTTAATTATTGCTTCAAGTATATCGTCAATTCCTTCACCTGTTTTACCAGAACAAGGAATAGCATTTAAAGTTTCAATACCGACAACTTCTTCGATCTCTTTTTTAGTTTTATCAATATCTGAGGCAGGTAAATCAATTTTGTTTAAAACAGGTATTATCTCATGATTTATTTCAAGTGCTTGATAAACATTCGCTAAAGTTTGTGCCTCTACACCTTGAGTGCTATCAACAATTAAAAGAGATCCTTCACATGCTGAAAGCGAGCGGCTTACTTCATAACCAAAATCAACATGTCCCGGTGTATCAATAATATTTAAAATATAATCATGACCATCTTTCGATTTGTAATTTAATTTAACTGTTTGCGCTTTAATTGTAATGCCGCGCTCTCTTTCGATATCCATTGAGTCCAAAACTTGTTGCTTCATTTCACGGTCAGTCAAGCCACCACATTTGTGAATAATTCTATCCGCTATAGTAGATTTTCCATGATCTATGTGCGCAATTATAGAAAAATTACGAATTCTTTTGATATCTGACATCTAAGACCTAATTGTAGCGCCGGTTTTTTCTTTTACTACTTCAATGATTTTTTTACTTATCTGATCTAAATCTCTTTCGCTTAAAGTTTTATCTTCAGCTTGTAGAGTAACATTTATAGCAACTGATTTTTTATCCTTTGGAATATTATCCCCCTCATAAATATCAAAAGTTTTTACATCCTGAATAATAGAATGATCGATTTCTCTAATAATTTTTTCTAAAAGGCCTATTTTAAAAATTTTATCAATTACAAAAGCAAAATCTCTTTCAGACTTTTGAAAATCTGATGCTTTAAAGCTTTTTTTAGTTTGACGAATTTTTTTGTTAGGTTTAGGTAAATTTTTTAAAAAAATTTCTAAACCGTATACATTAGGTTCTTTAAAATCTAATTTTTTTATTATTGCTGGATGTATTTCTCCAAAGTAAGCGAGGTGAGGTCCTTTCTCTGATTTAAGGGTAATTGAACCTGATCTACCGGGGTGATAACAGTGTTTTGTTTGATCGCTTACAAATAAATTTTGTTCAGGTACACCAAGTTCAATCAATGATTTTACTACGTCACTTTTGATATCAAATACATCAATATCTCTGTCTTTTTCTATCCAGCTTTTTCTCCCTACTTTACCTGACTTTAAAGCACCGATAACTATTTGTTGTTCCCCAGGATTTTTACCAAAAAAAGTTGGTCCAATCTCAAATAGTGAAATGTCTTCATATCCTCGATCTTGATTTTTTTTTAAATGAATTGCAAGGTTAGAGAATATTGATCTTCTCAAGACATTCAGATCACTTGATATTGGATTTAAAATTGGAATTTCTTTTTCTCCTTTTGAAAATTGTTTATCAATTTTAGAATCTGTGAAAGACCAAGTTACAGTTTCTAAATACCCTTTTGAGGCAAGAGATCTTTGAGATAGATGAAATAACTTTTGCTTAAAGTTAAGTGTTTCTTGCTCTCTTCTTCTCTCAGGTTCAACTAATTTGATATTGTCAAAACCTTTAATCCTAATGAGCTCCTCAATTAAATCTACTTCTAGATTTATGTCTGGCCTCCATGAAGGAATTTCTACTCTCAATTCTTTTTTACTTTTTTTACATTTAAACTCTAGTGACTTTAGGATTTTATCTGCCTCATTAATAGAAATTGGTATTCCAATTAAATTTTCAAATTTATCAATATCAAATTTAATTAGTTTCCTTTTTTGAGTGTTTTTTCCTGCTATACTAAATTTACTAGCCTGGCCACCACATATCCTTGTAATTAGTTCTGTAGCTATTTCTAATCCCTCTAAAACAGAATTTGGATCTATGCCTCTTTCAAATCTATACTTTGCATCTGTATTAATATTTAATTCTTTTGCAGTTTTTCTAATTGAGGATGGTATGAAATATGCTGACTCCAAAAGAATATTTTTGGTCTCAAGCTCTGTTGATGTTTTTGTTCCCCCAATAATTCCTCCAAGTCCAAGTACACTTGATTTATCTGAAATAACACACATTCCTTTTTTAAGTTTATATTTCTTGTTATCAAGGGCCTGAAATTCTTCTCCGTTCTTCGAGTCTCTTACAATTATTTCTTTATCAATTTTATCAGCATCATAAGCATGTAATGGACGATTCAAATCGAACATTACATAATTGGTAATATCAACAATCGCTGAAATTGGTTTGAGCCCGACGGCTAAAAGTTTATTTTTTAACCACTCAGGACTTTCTTTGTTAGATAAATTTTTAATATAGCAGCTTCCGAATATTGCACATCCTTGATTTGGGTCACTTTTAATTGATGTTTTAATAAAATTTTTTATGGATTGTTTGAATTTTTTCTTCTTTAGTGGAATTAATTTACCAATACCTGTTGATGATAAATCTCTAGCAATTCCTCTTATTCCTAAACAGTCTGCTCTATTTGGAGTAATTGAAATATCTATTATTTTTTCAGATTTACTTTTAAAATAACTTTTTCCAATTTCTGTCTCTTTATTTTTTAATTCAATTATCCCGTCGCTTTCATTTGAAAGATTTAATTCACTTTCAGAACATAGCATGCCTCTAGACTCAATACCCCTAATCTTAGCCACTTTTAATTGGAATTTTGTTTTTGGTATCACAGCGCCTGGAGGGGCATAAATTGTAATAAGTCCGTCTCTTGCATTTGGTGCTCCGCACACAACTTTTAAGATTTCGTTTCTTCCAGTATCAACATCGCAGACTTTTAATTTATCTGCGTTAGGATGCTTTTCAACTTTTATGATTTTTGCTATTTTAAATTTTCCAAGTTCATTGGAATTTTCTTTGGTTCCCTCTACTTCTAAACCAATATTAGTAAGTTTTTCTATAATTTCTTTTTGATTTGCTTTAGTTTGTAAATGTTCTTTGAGCCAAGGAAGGGTAATTATCATTTGCTAAGTCCCCTGTAGTTTGTAGGAACATCTAGAGGATCAAATCCAAAATGACTTAACCAACGATAATCTGTTTCAAAAAATGATCTTAAATCATTTATACCATATTTAAGCATTGCCAAACGATCAATTCCCATGCCAAAAGCAAAACCTTGGTATTTTTTTGGATCAACTTTTGCATTTTTAAGAACATTTGGATGAACCATTCCACATCCTAAAATTTCTAACCACTTGTCACCCTCTCCAATTACAATTTTCTCATTTTCAATTTTGTAACCTATATCTACCTCTGCTGATGGTTCAGTAAATGGAAAGTGGCTGGGTCTAAATCTCATTTT
>CACPBH010000003.1 GCA_902632145.1 uncultured Pelagibacteraceae bacterium
GGGGTAATCTAAGATCAATCGGAGAAAAAATTGGAAAAGTTGGAAAAACTTCTGGAATTATTCCTTTCATTAAAGTGATGGACTCTTTAACTTTAGCAATCAGCCAAGGTTCATTAAGAAGAGGCTCAGCTGCTTGTTATTTGCAAATTGATCATCCTGAAATTGAAGAGTTTATTGAAATGAGAAGACCAACTGGTGGAGACGTAAATAGAAGATCTCTTAATTTACATCATGGTGTCTTAGTAACGGATGAGTTTATGAGAGCAGTAGAAACAGGTGGTCAATGGGCATTAAGAAGTCCTTACGATGGATCTGTTCAACAAACTATACCAGCAAGAAATTTATGGATAAGATTATTGACTGCAAGAATTGAAACGGGTGAGCCTTACATCGTCTACATTGATACAGTTAACAGACAAATTCCACAGCATCACAAACTTGCCGGACTAAAAGTCAAAACATCTAATCTTTGTAGTGAAATTACTTTACCAACCGGAATAGATAATGAGGGAAATCAAAGAACAGCTGTTTGTTGTTTGTCATCATTAAACTTGGACACGTACGATCAGTGGAAAGATGATCCACAATTTGTTGAAGACGTAATGAGATTTTTAGATAATGTTATGACTGATTTTATAAATAGAGCCCCTGATGAGTTTGCTCACGCAAAATACTCAGCGATGAGAGAAAGAAGTGTTGGTCTTGGAGTTATGGGATTACACTCATACTTCCAGCAAAAAAATATTCCTTTTGGATCAGTAATGAGCAAAGTGTGGAATAAAAAAATATTCCAGAATATTCAAGAGAAAGTTGACGAAGCTTCAAAAACTTTAGCTGATGAGAGAGGATCATGTCCTGATGCAGCAGAGTATGGAATGAAGGAAAGATTTTCAAACAAAACTGCAATAGCTCCAACAGCTTCCATATCAATTATTTGTGGAGGATCTTCTCCAGGAATAGAACCTATTGCTGCTAACAGCTATACTCATAAAACACTTTCAGGTTCATTTAACGTTAGAAATAAATATTTAAAAAAGATACTTCAAAAATATAATAAGGACACAGATGAAGTTTGGTCAACAATAACAACCAACCAAGGATCTGTATCACATTTAAATTTCTTAACAGCGAACGAAAAAGATACTTTTAAGACTGCTTTTGAAATTGATCAAAGATGGATTGTTGAACTTGGAGCAGATAGAACACCCCACATTTCACAAGCACAGTCAGTAAATATCTTCGTTCCAGCAGATATTCATAAAAAAGAACTTCACGATATTCATTTTCAAGCATGGAAGAAAGGTCTGAAAAGCCTTTATTACTGTAGATCCAAATCAATCCAGAGAGCTGAAAATGTAAACAATGGATCTTCAACAGATGTGACAAAAAATGTTTACTCTGGAAAACAAGAATCAAATAATGAAAACAATAACTATGAGGAGTGTTTATCATGTCAGTAGCAGAAAAAACTAAACCAACAATAATCCAGCCTAATAAAATGGGCTTATTAGTAGAAAACCCAGTTTACAAACCCTTTAGATATCCATGGTGTTACGATGCCTGGTTAACTCAACAAAGAATTCATTGGTTACCGGAAGAGGTGCCTCTAGGAGATGATGTTAGAGATTGGCAGAAAAATTTATCAGTAGAAGAAAAAAATCTTTTAACTCATATATTTAGATTCTTTACTCAAGCAGATGTTGAGGTAAATAACTGTTACTTGAGGCATTACACAACAGTTTTTAAACCAACAGAAGTTTTAATGATGATGACAGCATTTGCTGCAATGGAAACGGTACACATCGCTGCTTACTCTCATCTTTTAGATACTATTGGGATGCCAGAGACAGAATATTCCGCTTTCTTACAGTATAAAGAAATGAAAGATAAATATGATTACATGCAAGGTTTTGATGTTAAGTCAAAACACAACATAGCAATGACAATGGCCGTATTCTCTGCTTTCACAGAAGGTTTGCAATTGTTTGCTAGTTTCGCAATCTTATTAAACTTCCCTAGATTCAATAAAATGAAAGGGATGGGCCAAATAGTAACTTGGTCAGTGAGAGACGAAACTTTGCACTGTAATTCTATGATCAGACTATTTAGAGATTTCATTAAAGAGGAACCTCAAATTTGGAACGACAAATTAAAAAATGAAATTTATGAAGCATGTAAAACAATAGTTCATCACGAAGATGCATTCATTGATCTTGCTTTCCAAATGGGTCCAATGCAAGGTTTGACTGCAGATGAAGTTAAACAATACATTAGATTTATTGGTAATAGAAGATTAGAGCAACTAGGTTTGAATCCTATTTACGATGTTAAGAAAAATCCATTAACTTGGTTAGATACAATGCTTAACGGAGTAGAGCACATGAACTTTTTTGAAGGTAGAGCTACAGAATACTCTAAAGCTTCAACAAAAGGTACATGGGGCGAAGTATTTGCTTAATTAACAACCTTTAAAAGATGCATACATACTCTGTAATAACTCAGAGTACAAGCTTTTGCCTTTGTCTAAAGTTGCGCCAAGTGGATCTAGAACACTAGTTTTGATCTTAGTATCTTTTGCAATTGATTTTATAATAGCAGGATTAAATTGAGGTTCTGAAAAAAGACAATTTACTTTTTCATGCTCTATAATTTCTCTAATCTCAGACAATTGTTCTGCCCCTGGCAAAACGTCTGGATTTACAGTTAAAGCTCCAAGAACTTTAATACCAAATCTGTTTTCAAAATATTGATAAGCATCATGGAAAACAACAAATCTAAGATTTCCTTTAAGATCACTTTTAATATTTCTTGTTAAATTATCTAATTCAGACTGAGCCTTTTTAGAATTAGCTTTATATTTTGAGCTGTTATTTGGATCTAATTTAACTAATTGATTTTCGATTTCTTTAACAATTACCTTAGCATTCATTGGATCTAGCCAAACGTGTGGATCGTGTTCTCCGTGAGCATGTCCTTCATGCCCGTGATCATCATGTTTCTTCTCTTTATGACCGTGTCCATGATCATCATGACCTTCAAATATATTTTTTTCTCTAAATTTAAGTTTTTTAACTCCACTTAAATCCATTATTTCAATATTTACTGCTTTTTTAGCAATTGTATTTAATGGTTTTTCTAAGAAAGCCTCTAAATCTTCACCAACCCAAATAATTAAATCAGCGTTTTCAATCATTTTTGCATGAGAGGGTTTTAAACTAAATCCATGTGGAGAATTATAACCATCAACTATTACATCAGGTTTTCCAACACCATCCATAACGTAACTAACTAAGGAATGTATTGGTTTAATTGATGCTACAACTTTCACTTCAGCTTTAGATATTGAAAGGGTTGCTAAAAATGCAAATAATACAGAAGAAATTAATTTAAGTATTTTATTCATAATATGTTATAAAGTAACAAAGTGTTATAATATAACATTTATTATTGCAAGGATTAATATTGTGAATAAATTAAATTCAGAGACCTTAATTAAAGTAGACAATGTTGGTCTATTTAAAAATGATAAATGGCTGGTTAAGGGTGTATCCTTAGAAGTAAAAAGGGGACAAATCGTTACATTAATTGGACCTAATGGGTCAGGAAAAACAACAACGGCAAAAATTGCTCTTGGTATTCACAAGAATATAGAGGGAAAAGTTTTAAAATTTACTGAAAAAGTTGGTTATGTCCCTCAAAAAATCTCTATCGATTGGACATTACCAATAAGAGTAGTTGATTTTATGTTACTCACACAAAATCTAAGCAATGAAGAAATTATAAATGCTTTAAAATTGACTGGAGTTGAACATCTTAAAAATAATAATTTAAGCAATTTATCTGGAGGAGAATTTCAAAGAGTTTTAATTGCAAGAGCAATTGCAAAAAATCCTGATCTTTTAGTGTTGGATGAACCAGTTCAAGGAGTAGATTTTAAAGGTGAAATCTCTCTTTATGAATTAATAAAAGAAATCTCAGAAAAGGTTAATTGTGGAATTTTATTAATATCTCATGATTTACATGTTGTAATGTCTTCCACAGATTATGTAGTTTGTCTTAATGGACACGTTTGTTGCTCTGGCACACCACAATCTGTAGCTAACAATAATAAATATCAAGAGCTGTTTGGAGACCGTGCTTCAACAATTTTATCTGTGTACGAACACAAACATGATCATACTCACTCACCTGATGGAACAATAAAGAGGAAACAATAGATGTTTGATGATTTTTTTATAAGAGCTTTAATTGCTGGAATTGGAATTGCATTAGTCACCGGACCTCTTGGATGTTTTATAATTTGGAGAAGGTTATCTTTTTTTGGTGATACATTATCTCACTCAGCATTACTTGGTGTGACTATAGCTTTCTTTTTTGAATTAAATATAGCGTTTTCAGTTTTTTTAATTTCATCAGCGATTGCACTGATACTTTTAAAACTTCAAAAAACCACAAAACTACCTGGGGACGCATTATTAGGTTTATTAGCACATTCATCTCTTGCAGTTGGTTTAGTTGTAATAGGTTTTCTTACCTCGATTCGATTTGATATAATGGGATTGTTATTTGGAGACATTTTAGCTGTAAATGAGATAGATCTGTTAATAATTTGGATCGGTGGAGCAGTAATCTTATTAATACTGAAATACATTTGGAAACCCTTGTTTGCCTCAACAGTTAATCATGAACTAGCTGAAGCTGAGGGCATGAACCCTGATAAAGTCAATGCAATCTTTACAGTTTTATTAGCAGCGATAATTGCAATATCAATTAAAATTGTAGGTCTTCTTCTGATAACAGGGATGTTAATTATGCCAGCTGCAATGGCAAGAAATGTTTCTAACAATCCAACGCAGATGGTTAAGTTGTCAATTATAGGAGGATTGTTATCAGTAATAATTGGTTTATTTTCATCTTTAGAAATTAATACCCCTTCAGGACCTTCGATAATAACAGCTGCGTTAGTTTTATTTTGTCTTACACTTATTAAGATCAAAAATTATTCTGAATTGAAAAAATGATATTAAATTGGTAATTTATATTTATGTCGCAAGCACAAATACTTTCTAAAAATCAACAAATTGTTTTAGATATTATTGAAAAAGCTAAAGGTCCTTTAAAAGCTTATTCCATACTTTTTAATGTGCAAAAAAAAGGAATTAACGCTCCTCAACAAATTTATCGAGCTCTAGATAAGCTGATTGAAATGGGCAAAATTCATAAGATTGAAAGCAAAAATGCCTTCGTTGCATGCAGGAGTTCAAATTGTGAAATTTCAAAGGCAACTGCGTTTTCGATTTGTGAAAGTTGTGAAATGGTAGATGAAATAAGTGATGTAAAACTTTCAAAATATATATCTAGTTTTAATCATAAAAAAGGAATGAAATTTAAAAGATTTAATTTAGAATTCTTTGGTTTGTGCAAAAAATGCAAATAAAAGACAAAATAAGCTAATCTTAAAAAATCATAAGCATATCTTCCATAATTCACTTTTTAGTTGAACTACGGTTACATTATTAATCCATACGTGTTAAAAAAATTGATGAAATTAGGAGGACATATGAAATATCTAAAATATTTAGTATCAATAATTACAGCAGTGTCTATTAGTAGTGTCGCGTTTGCAAACGAGATTAAGATGGGTAGAGCTGATTGGGACACAGGTTATTTCCAAGCTGAAGTTTATAAGCAAGCTTTAGAAAAAATGGGCTACAAAGTGTCAGGTCCAAAAACAATGAAGCCACAAGTATTCTACGTTGCTGCTGCAACAGGTGATGTAGATTTATGGGTCAATGGTTGGTTCGGCACACATGACGGTTACATCTCAGAGTCGAAAGGTAAAGTTAAACCGGTTGGCCATGTAATGAAAAAAGGTGGATTGCAGGGATACCTAATAGATAAAAAATCAGCTGACAAGTTTGGAATTAAAACAGTGTTGGATATTAAAAAACATGCCAAAAATTGGGACTCAAATGGTGATGGGAAAGCAGACATGGTAGCTTGCCCTCCAGGCTGGGGATGTGAAAAAGTAATCCAAAAACATTTTGATGAACTTGGTCTTGGTGAATTTATTAATCCAGTTAAGGCAGATTACTCAGCATCTATGGCTGATGTAATTTCAAAATATAAAAATGGTAAGTCAGTGTTGTTTTATACATGGACACCTAACTGGACAGTTGGAACATTAAAGCTTGGGAAAGATGTAGTTTGGATAGAAGTTCCTTACAGCGGATCTAAAGCAGGAAAGGTTCCTAATGCAACAAAATCTAAAGTAAATTTAGGTTTTGGAGCTGATGATATTAGACCAGCCGCAAATGTTGACTTTTTAAAAGCAAATCCTAAAGTTGAAAAGATGTTAAAAAAAGCATCAATTCCTTTAGCTGACATTGCTGCTCAAAACCTTAAGATGAATAAGGGTGAAAAGAGTGAGAAGGCTATTAAGAAGCACGCTAATGAATGGATAAAAGCAAATCAAAGTACATTTGATAGCTGGATCAAGTAAAGGTTCAGGTTAATTTTAATGAATTTAAAATTAGCCCCTTCAGATTACGAAATATACATTCCATTAGGTGAATGGATTGAAGGAAATATTAAAGAGTGGCTATTCGAACAAAGGCCACTCTTTAAAAAAATTTCAGCACCAATAGATACTGTTTTAAACAGTTTAGACTCTTTTTTAAATTTTATTCCTTTTCCTATAATACTTTTTATATTTATTTTCTTCGCATTCAAAACTAATGGTTTAAAGTTTGCAATTTTTTCATTTATAAGTTTACTATTTATTGATCTTGTTGATCTTTGGTCAGAAAGCATGACCACGCTTGCAATGATTTTTACTGCAGTTTTATTTTGTATGTTAATTGGAATTCCTCTTGGCATCATTGCTTCAAGAAGTAACACTTTTGAAATTATTTTACGCCCAATACTTGATATAATGCAAACAATACCAAGTTTCGTTTATTTAATACCTGTAGTTATGCTTTTTGGGGTTGGTTTAACTCCTGGAGTGGTCGCTACTATTATATTTGCTTTACCACCAATTATTCGATTAACAAATTTAGGTATAAGGCAAGTTGGCAAAGGATTTAAAGAGGCGGGATCAAGTTTGGGACTTACAAAATTTTTAATACTAATTAAAATTGAAATTCCTTTATCTTTAAAAACTATAATGGCAGGGGTCAATCAAACATTGATGCTTGCATTGTCGATGGTGGTTATTGCAGCTCTTATAGGCGCTGGAGGGCTAGGTTTAACTGTATATATTGCACTTGGTAGACTTGATGTTGGTTCTGCAGTTATTGGCGGAACAGGCATTGTAATTCTAGCAATTATTTTAGATAGAATTACACAAAAAATTATTAAATCACACTAAAGACTTTAATTTTTTAATATGTTTTGGGGTAATTTCACAACATCCCCCAATAATTTTAGCTCCCTTACTTTTTAATTTTTTACAAATTTCAAGAAACTTTTTAGGAGTAAGATCTTTTCTTTTCCCAAGCTGAACTTTTGGATTATTAGAGTCTGGTTTCCAACCTGGCGGAATATGCTCAAAAGCATTGATTTTAAATCCAAATGGGACTTTAAGTTTTTTTGCATCTTTTATAACTCCCTTTAAATCCTCATAAGAAACACAAGAAGCTATAATTCCAATGGGTTTATGTTTTTGAACTTTTTTTGCAAC
This sequence comes from uncultured Pelagibacteraceae bacterium, assembly GCA_902632145.1. Classification (GTDB taxonomy): domain Bacteria; phylum Pseudomonadota; class Alphaproteobacteria; order Pelagibacterales; family Pelagibacteraceae; genus Pelagilacustribacter. The sequence continues at coordinate 7,685 of CACPBH010000003.1, forward strand.
ATTTATAAATTTTTCACCTGAGGGCAACAACCCTTTACTCCTAATGTGAATACCGACTAAAATTTTTTTCTTATATTCTTTAATCGCACTTAAGCCTAATGAACATTCTTTCCAACTACTCATTACATCTAGATAAAAGAAATCCACATATTGATTGAGATATTTTGCCTGAGATTTAAAACTTTCCTTTATAAATTTTAAATCTTTTCCAAGATCAGCAAAATAAGTAAAGTTTTGAGGAGGCAAACTTCCAGCAATTAAAACCTTTTTCCTAGACATTGCCACAGCTCTTTTAGCTAATTTTCCTGCTTGAACGTTAAGATTTTTATATTCTTTTACCAAACCATTTTCGATAAGCCTTCTTTTTCTGCTACCAAAGCTATTAGTTACTATAATTTCTGCTCCGGCTTTTATAAAATCTAAATGCGTTTTAACGACTGTCTTATGATATTTTCGATTATATAATGCTGAGGCTCCCCACAGAGTTCCGTGAGGTTTTACTCCACGGTTAAGGAGTTCCTGGCCCATGCCCCCGTCTAAAATTCTTGTTTTTTTAAAAAAATGATTATCCAGAAATTTCAATTCCAAAAAAAGTAGATAAAAGAATTACAATCGCAAATATTGCAAACCACATAAACCATTGGGACGCCACTTTAACCAAAGAACCTTTATCTATACCTTTCCAGGGCATGAAAGTATATGTAGCAAGCGTAACTAAAATTAAAAATAAAAGTAAATTTGTTAAAGTCATTTATCTTTGGTTAAGCAACATAACTTCTCTTACTTCAGCCCCTCTGTATTTAGACAAAGGTCTTATGAGTTTGTTTGAGGCGTGTTGTTCCATGATATGAGCAGACCAACCTGTAATACGAGACATAACAAATATTGGTGTGTAAAAATCTATATCAATACCCATCATGTAATATGTCGGACCACATGGAAAGTCTACGTTTGGATGTATATTTTTTCGATTTAACATTACCTTTTCTAAAATTTCATACATTCTCGTATATTTTTCTTTTTTCAAAAGCTTAGCAACTTTAAACATATAGTGTTTCATTGTTGGTACTCTCGAGTCTCCTGTGCGATAAACTCTATGACCAAATCCCATAACAACTTTCTTTTTATCTAATGCATTCTCTATCCACGCTTTTGCTTTTTCAGGTTTCCCAATTTCCTTCATCATATGCATTACCGCTTCATTAGCTCCGCCATGCAATGGACCTTTCAAAGAGGCTATAGCTCCTGTTATTGCGCCATGTAAATCTGATAAACTTGATGTAATTGTTCTAGCTGTGAATGTCGAAACGTTGAAACTGTGTTCAGCGTATAATATTAACGAAATATCAAATGCTCTTACAATTTCTTTATCTGGAACTTTATTAAACATCATTTTAAAGAAATTTTCTGAAAAAGATAATTTTTTACTTGGAGCTATAATTGACTTTCCTTTCCGTGTTCTGAAATAAGCTGCAACAGCTGTTGGTGTTTTAGCAAATATTCTCATTGCTTTTCTCATATTTGCTTTAGGAGAATTATCTTTTGTATCTTTATCTTCTAATGCCATTAAACTTACACAAGTTCTAATCACATCCATGGGATGAGCGTTTCGAGGCATTTTTTTAATATCATTTAATATTTGTTTAGAAAGTTTTCTTTCTGACCTTTCTTGTTTGATAAATTTTTTCAGCTGGGTTTTGTTAGGGAGTTCTCCATTAAGAACCAAATAAGCAACTTCCTCGAAATCACACTTGTCACAAAGCTCTTGAACTGTGTAACCTCTATAAGTTAAGGCACTCAGCTCGGGAACCACATGTGAAATAGTAGTTTCATCAACTACTATACCTAATAAACCTTTTTTAATTTCTTCACTCATTATTCATGTCCCTCAGTAGAAAAATCTGTAATCTTTTTGTCTGGCGTATTGTATTTCTCATATTCTACTAACTCGTACAACCTTTTTCTAGTCTGCATTTTGTCAATAATATTATTTTGATGGCCGTCTCTAAATATCGATTTTAAACCAATTTCCACATTTTGCATCGCAAGTCTTTGTGTGGTTACAGGGTAGATTACAAGATTATAACCTAAATTTTCTAATTGTTTTTTATCCAGTAATTTAGATTTTCCAAATTCTGTCATATTAGCTAACAAATATCCTCCCGCTGTTTTTCTTACTCTTTCAAATTCACTTTCATCTTTCATAGCTTCAGGAAAAATCATGTCAGCTCCAGCTCCTTCGTAAGCTTTAATTCTTTCTAATGTCTTATCTAATCCCTCAACAGAATTAGCATCTGTTCTAGCAATAATTAAAAAATTTTTATCTTTTCTAGCTTTTACTGACTCTTGAATTTTTTTTACCATTTCCTCTTTTGAAATAAGCTCTTTATTATCTAAATGGCCACATCTTTTTTCAGGTATTTGATCTTCTAAGTGACATCCTGCTAAACCTTTGCCTTCAAAAATCTCAATTGTATTTTTACAATTTCCAAAGCCAGTATCAATATCTACTATTGTAGGTAAATCAGTAACTCTTGCTATCTGATTACTTCTATAGCTCACCTGGTCTAATGTTGTTAAGCCAATATCAGGTAAACCAAGATCATTAGACATGACACCACCTGAAACATAAACTCCATCAAAGCCTATTTCTGCTATAAGTTTCGCACAGAGAGGATTATAAGCACCAGGAAATCTTAATAATTTTTTTGTTTGTAAAGCTTTAATTAAATCTGATCTTTTTTCTGAGATTTTCTTTTTAGTAAAATGCATTCGAGTGATTTATATTAGAGCAGGATATAAAAATCAAAGATTATTTAAATAAAATAAATAAACCAGTTAAAACTAATAGAATAGCTAGTAGATATTCAATTATCTTTTTAATTTTTATATTGGTTATAAATTTTCTAAGACCACTTCCAAATAAAGCCCATAAACTTATTGTAGGAAAACATATTATAGCTGCTGTAATTGTTACAAATGCTATTCCAATTATTACATTTTCTTCGGTCGGAAAAAACCCTGATGCAACAGCAACAGCAATAGACCAAGCCTTAGGATTTATAAATTGAAATAAAGAGGCCTCATAAAATTTCAGCGGCCTTCCCGTTTCTTTTCTTAAGATGCTAAATGAACCAATCATTTTCCATCCTAAATAAACTAAGTAAACAAAACATAAAATTTTCATCATAAATTGAACCTGAGGATAAATTAAAAATAAATTTGCTAGACCAAAACAAGTCATACCAATTTGAAATATATGACCCAAAGGAATTCCAATTAAATGTGGTAAAGTTCTAACAAATCCAAACTTCATGCCAGACGCCGTAAGCATTGCATTATTAGGCCCGGGCGTAAAAAACATCGTAAAATAAAATATTGATAAAGCTGAGAATAAACTTAAATTTATCATAAATATTTTTCTACTATCTTATTAAAGTGAATGAAGTCACAGATTAACTCATCATGTTTAATTTCTTTTGGTGTTTTTTCTGTATATCCATCTTCAACCAAAACAAATGGTAAATTAGCATTGTAAGCAGAGTTTGAATCAACTTCACTATCGCCTACCATAATGGTTTTTTTTAAATCACCACCCACAATTTCAACCACGTTTGTAAGATGTCTTGGATCAGGTTTGTTAAATTCAAAAGTATCTGCCCCAGCTACATACTCAAAGTAGTTATACATTTTTATTTTTTTTAAAAGATCTATAGCTAAAACCTCTCTTTTATTAGTACAAACACCCATTGATATATTTTTAGATTTTGCCCATTCGAGAAACTCAAAAATACCTTTAATTGGCTTGCTTTCATTATTAATATTTTTTGCATAATAACTTATAAACTCATCTACCATTTTTTTTTTGGTTTTTTCATCTGTTATTTCGTTTTTGAATGACCTTTGCATCATTATCCAAGCTCCCCTTCCTGCAAGTGTTTTAATTTCTGATAGTTGTTTTTGATTATGGCCAAATTTTTTCATTACATGGTTATGAGCCGCCATAAGATCAGGAGCTGTGTTTACTAAGGTGCCGTCTAAATCGAAAAGAATGGTATAAATTGGATTCATCTTTAAAGTATTAAAAAGAAATATTTTGTGACTTATTTCAGTTTAATTATTAATGTAAAGAAATTTTTAATGAATACAAATAATAAATTAAACAAAGCTAACTCATACAGGCTTTCACAAGAATTATTAAGAAATAAAGCTTTAAAAAAAGGTGTACATTTAGTTGCACCGGAAACAATATTTTTATCAAAAGATACTTTTTTTGGAAAAAATGTAACCATTGATCCTTATGTAGTAATTGGCCCGAGAGTAAAAATTGGAGATAACTCTCACATAAAATCTTTTAGCCATCTTGAAGGAACTAAGATTGAAAAAAATGTTACTGTAGGTCCCTATGCAAGATTAAGAGAGGGAACTGTTTTGAAAAAAAATACTAAAATTGGTAATTTTGTTGAAACAAAAAAATCCTCTATTAACCAAAATTCAAAAGTAAATCATCTTTCATATATTGGAGATACTTCAATTGGAAAAAATTCAAACATTGGCGCAGGAACAATTACTTGTAATTATGATGGTGTTAAAAAATCAAAAACAAAAATATCTGACAATGTTTTTGTAGGATCTAACTCATCTTTAGTAGCTCCTGTAAGCATTGATAAAAATAGTTTTGTGGGAGCTGGATCAGTAATTACAAAAAATGTAAAAAAGAAGTCACTAGCAATTGCTAGAGCCTCACAACTTGAAATTAAGAATTATAAAAGAAAGAAAAAATAATGTGTGGTATTATTGGAATAGCTAGTAATAAACCTGTTTCGATAAATATAATTAATTCTTTAAAAAAATTGGAATATCGAGGTTATGACTCTGCAGGTTTAGCAACTTTAAGTAACAACCTAATTGATGAAAAAAAATGCTCAGGAAGAGTAGAGGAACTCGAAAAAATATTATTTAAAGATCCGTCTAAAGGTAATTTAGGCATAGGTCATGTAAGATGGGCTACACACGGTGTACCCAATATTATTAATGCACATCCTCACTCCTCTGAGAAAGTCTCTGTAGTTCATAACGGTATTATTGAAAATTCAGACGAACTAAAAAAAGATTTAGAAGCCCAAGGTTTTAAGTTTAAATCACAAACTGATACAGAGGTAATTACTTTATTAGTTACCCAGTTATTGGAAAAATCAGAACCTTTAGAAGCAGTACATAAAACCCTTAAAAAATTGAAAGGTAGTTTCGCTTTAGGGATTATATTCAAAAATTTTTCAGATATAATCGTCGGTGCTAGAAGAGGTAGCCCATTAGCTGTAGGATATTCCAATGAAGAGAATTATTTAGGCTCAGACTCTTACGCATTGAAATCCATGACAAATAAAATTTCTTATTTAGATGATGGAGAATTGTGTATACTTACAAAAAGCAATGTTGCTTTCTATGATGTTAATTTAAAAAAGATTAATAAAAAAATTCATACAGTATCAGATGATGATAACGTTTCTGACAAAGGTGATTATAAAAACTTTATGTCAAAAGAAATATTTGAACAAGCTAGTACGATTAAGAAATGTTTAAATGAATATACTGATAGTATTAAAAGAGATATTAATATTTATAATTTTCCTATTGACCCAAAAAAAATTAATAAAATAGTTTTGATTGGATGTGGTACAGCCTATCATTCGTGTTTAGTAGCAAAATATTGGCTTGAAGAGCTTACAACTATTGATGCGGAAATAGATATAGCCTCAGAATTCAGATACAGGAAACTAAAATTTAACACTAATAATTTATATATATTTGTGTCACAATCTGGAGAAACTGCTGATACTGCTGCTGCATTGGATATATGCAAAAAAAACAAAGTTAAAACTTGTTCTATTGTTAATGTCGTTGAAAGTACAATTGCAAGAAATGCTGATTGGGTTTTGCCTATTCATGCTGGTCCAGAGATTGGTGTTGCTTCAACAAAAGCTTTTTTAGGACAGCTAATTGTTCTATATATATTGTCTTTAAAACTTTCTATAATTAGAGGCGATATAGATAAAGATAAGTACAATGAAAATTTAAGAAATTTACATAAACTTCCAGAGTCGATTAAAAATACTTTTAAACTAGAAAATGAAATTCAATTGATGGCTAAAGAATTTTTAGACGCGAAAGGGTCAATGTTTTTAGGAAGAGGAAATTCATTTCCTATTGCTCTTGAAGGGGCGCTGAAATTGAAAGAGCTCTCTTATTTACATGCTGAGGGATATCCAGCTGGAGAAATGAAACATGGACCTTTAGCTTTGATTGAAGAAGGTTTACCTGTAATAGTAATTGCTCCAAAAGATAAATACTATGAAAAAACCTTATCTAATACGCAAGAAGTTATAGCAAGAGGGGGTAAAATTTTTTTTATAACAGATAATAATAAAAGATTATTAAGCACCAATATAAGATATAGGTTGAGAGTTCCAAGAATAGATAATCTTCTATCACCAATATTGCTAACTATACCATTGCAGTTATTAGCTTATCACGTAGCTTTGTTAAAAAATTGTGATATTGATAAGCCTAGAAATTTAGCTAAATCAGTAACAGTTGAATAAAAAATGAAAAAAAAATATCACGCTATGGTTCTTTCATGTATGGACCCTAGGTTCCAACCTATAGTTTATAATTATTTAAAAAAAAGAAAGTTAAATGGTAAATATAGCGCCTTCACTTTTGCAGGATCTGCTATCGGGGTTACAGCAAACAAGTTTAAAAAATGGCATAAATCGTTTTGGGACAACATTGATATTTCTATTAAATTACATAAAATAAAAAAACTTATAGTTATTAATCATCAAGATTGCGGTGCTGCAAAGATGATGAATAACAAGAAGTTCTTTAACAATATTATCGAAAAAGAAATTCACAAAAGATCTTTTATGTTAATTAAAAATAAATTTAAAAAAAAATATCCCTCATTAAGCATTGAAACAATTTTGATCTCTTTAAATAAAAAAGCCAAAAAATTTTGATTTTTTTGCATTTTTAGACCAATTTATTTATATTCTTACTTGGAAAAAATGTAATTGCACTATATATATACCGTGAGTTGAATATGAAAAAATGGAGTTTAAATAGTTGGACTAAATTCCCTGCTAAACATTTACCTGTTTATCAGGACAAAGAAGAATTTGATTTAGTTTTAAGCAAAATTAAGAAGTATCCGCCTCTTGTCTTTGCAGGAGAGTCTAGATCTTTAAAAAAAGCTCTTGCCGAAGTAGCTGAAGGTAAAGCTTTTTTATTACAAGGTGGAGATTGTGCTGAAAGTTTTGCTGAATTTCATCCAGATAATATTAGAGATACATTTAAGGTTCTTCTACAAATGTCATTAGTTCTTACAGCATCTGCCTCAGTACCTGTTGTTAAAGTGGGAAGGATAGCAGGTCAATTTTCTAAACCAAGAAGTGCCCCAACAGAAAAAAAAGATGGAAAAGAATTACCAAGTTATTTAGGTGACAACATTAACGGAATGGAATTTACAGAAAAAGCCAGAATACCTGATGCCAAGAGATTATTCAGAGCATATTCTCAATCTGCATCAACTTTAAATTTATTGAGAGCTTTCTCTCAAGGGGGTTTTGCCGACTTAAGACAAGTACACCTGTGGAACTTAGGATTTATCAAAGATAAAACTAAAGGAAAATATAAAGAGATTGAAGATAAGATAAGTGACGCACTTGCTTTCATGGAAGCTTGCGGTATTAATTCTGATAATAATCGAAGACTAAGATCTGTAAACTTTTACACATCGCATGAAGCTCTTCATTTACCTTTTGAAGAGTCGATGACAAGAATAGACTCTACAACTGGAGAATATCACGATACATCAGCGCATTTTGTTTGGATAGGAGATAGAACAAGACAACCCGAGGGAGCTCATGTCGAGTTTTGTAGAGGTATAAAAAATCCGATTGGTCTTAAGTGCGGGCCTACTATGAAACCAGATGAGCTTGTTGAACTTTGTAATATTCTTAATTCTGATAATGAACCTGGTAGATTAACTTTAATTTCGAGGTTCGGAGCTGACAACGTTGAAAAATATTTACCTAAACTGATCAAGGTTGTTAAAAAAGAGGGGCTTAAAGTAGTTTGGTCATGTGATCCTATGCACGGAAACACTATTAAAGCAGCCACTGGTTTTAAAACAAGAACTTTTGAAAGTGTTTTAAAAGAGGTAAAAAACTTTTTTGCAATAAGCCAAGCCGAGGGTAGTTATGCAGGGGGACTGCATGTAGAAATGACAGGCCAAGATGTGACGGAATGCACAGGGGGTGCACAAAAAATTTCAGAAAATGATCTTTCGAATAGGTATCGGACTCATTGTGACCCAAGATTAAATGCTGACCAAGCTTTGGAATTAGCTTTTCTGATTTCTGATGAAATTAAGAAAAATTCAAAATTTTCAAACAAAATTATTCAAGCCGCGTCTTAATAGTTATTGTAATTATTAAGACGAAACCTTAAAAGGAAAAAGGTATTAACTATGGAAGTAAAAAAAAGAGCGAAAATAATCACTGATTGGATCAACAATTATTGTGATGCCTCATCATATAAGCCTAAAGCTTTAGTTGTAGGAATATCTGGTGGAGTCGACTCTTCTGTTGTTAGTACTTTATGTGCAAACACTGGTCGAAAAACAATTGTGTTAACGATGCCAATTAAACAAATCAAATCACAACACGATTTGAGCTTAACTCACGCAAAATGGTTAAAGGAAAAGTATAACAATGTTGAGCACCATTTGTTAGAAATGGACAAAATCTTTAATTCATTTTCTCAAGTTTTAAACAAATTTGATAATGAGCATGGATATGCAAATTCAAGAGCGAGGTTAAGAATGGCAACTTTGTATCAGGTAGCTGCAGCAAATAATGGAATTGTTGTAGGTACTGGCAATAAAGTTGAGGATTTTGGTGTCGGTTTCTATACTAAATATGGTGACGGGGGAGTAGATATATCTCCAATAGCTGATTGTACCAAAACTCAAGTTTGGGAGTTAGGAAGATACCTGGGAGTATCAGAAAAAATTATTGAAACACCCCCAACTGATGGTTTATGGGACGATGGGAGAAACGATGTTCAACAACTTGGCATGAGTTATGAGCAATTAGAAAAAGCTATGGAAGATAAAAATGATCCGAACTATAAAAAATATTTAGAAATAAGAAAAAAAAATTTACACAAAATGAACCCTATACCTGTTTGTACATTTAATGAATAGTTTAAAACTCACAAATTCTTTAACTAGAAAAAAAGAAATTTTTAAACCTATAAATTCCAATAAAGTTTCTTTATATGCATGTGGTCCCACAGTTTATGATTATCCTCATGTGGGGAATGCAAGAACGTTAGTAGTTTTTGATATATTATTTAGAGTTTTGAAACATGTTTATGGAAAAAATGTAAATTATGTAAGAAATATTACTGACGTAGATGATAAAATTATCGAAGCATCAAAAAAAAATAAAAAGCCAATTAATGAGTTTACTCAAAACATTACCAAAATTTTTCATAATGATTGTGAAAGTTTGAATTGTTTAAAACCAACTACTGAGCCAAAGGCAACTGAGCATATTGATGGAATGATCAAAATGACAAAATCCTTGATTGAAAAAAAATTTGCATATGTAAATGACGGTCATGTTTATTTCTCAGTATCAAGTTTTAAAGATTATGGAAAATTATCGAATAAAAAATTAGATGAACTGAAATCTGGAAATAGAATTGAAGTTTCTGATTTAAAAAAAGACCCAATGGACTTCGTTTTATGGAAACCGTCAAATAATGATGACCCAGGTTGGGAATCTCCTTGGGGAAGAGGTAGACCAGGTTGGCATTTAGAGTGCTCAGTAATGAGTGAAAAATATTTAGGAAAAATATTTGATATTCATGGCGGTGGTCTTGACTTGATCTTTCCACACCATGAAAATGAAATAGCTCAATCTTGTTGTAATAATTCTACTAATAGCTTCGCAAATTATTGGGTACATAATGGTTTTGTAACTTTTAATAAAGAAAAAATGTCTAAGTCACTAGGAAATATTATAACTATTTCCGAAGCTGTTAAAAAATATACGGGCCAAGTAGTGAGATTAGCTTTACTAAGCGCACATTATAGTCAGCCACTAGACTGGAATGACGAACTTTTAAACAATCAAAAAAATACTCTTGATAAATGGTATAATCTTTATCAGGAGCAAAAAAACTATAAAACTTTTGACGCCACAGATATATTATTAGATGATTTAAATACCCCAGGTTTTATAGCAAAGATACATGAATTATATAATCAGGCTAGTAATGGAGACTCAGATAAAAAATCATTATTCAATAGCGCTTGTAGGTTTATAGGCTTATTTAATATATCTAAGAACGAGTGGCAAAATTTAAAAAAGAAACAAATAAAAATTTCTGAGGACTATATTGAGATCAAAATTAAGGAAAGAATAAAAGCAAAGAATAGTGGAAACTATGATCTCGCTGACAAAATAAGAGAGGAACTACTGAACGCAGGAATACTTATTGAGGATGAAAAAGGTAAAACCAAGTGGAGATACAAATGAACAAAGATAAAATCTATTTATTTGATACCACTTTGAGAGATGGTGCACAAACAGAAGGTGTAGATTTTTCTTTAGAGGATAAAAATAAAATTGCAAATGTTTTATCTGATATTGGTATAGATTATATTGAGGGTGGATGGCCAGGGGCAAATCCAATTGACACTAAATTTTTTTCAAAACCTCCTAAAACTAAAAAGAGCATTTTTACAGCTTTTGGGATGACAAAAAAAACAGGTAGGAGTGCTGATAATGACCCAGGATTGGCATCATTAATTAATGCAGATACCTCTGCAGTTTGTGTTGTTGGAAAAACTTGGGATTTCCATGTAAAAGTCGCTTTAGGAATTGAAAACGAAGATAACTTAGAAAATATAAGAGAAACAACCAAGCATTTTATAAAACATAAAAAAGAATTTTTGTTCGATGCTGAACATTTCTTTGATGGTTATAAAGCTAATTCAAACTACGCACTAGATTGTTTAAAACAAGCATATGACTCAGGAGCAAGGTGGATTGTTTTATGTGATACAAACGGTGGAACACTTCCAAATGAGGTAAGAGAAATTGTTGAACAAGTTACAAAAGTAATTCCTGGCAAAAATCTTGGTATCCACGCACATAATGATACAGAAAATGCAGTGGCTAACTCTCTTGCAGCTGTAGAGTCTGGTGTTAGACAAATTCAGGGTACAATAAATGGATTAGGCGAGAGGTGTGGAAATGCTAATTTAATGTCAATTATTCCTACTTTATCTTTAAAAAAATCATTTAATGAAAGATTTGAAATTAATATTAAAAAAGAAAAACTTTCATCTTTAACAGATTGCTCAAGACTCTTAGATGAGATATTGAATAGAAAACCTAATAAAAATATGGCTTATGTTGGAGCTTCGGCTTTTTCACATAAAGGTGGTTTACACGTTTCAGCAGTAAAAAAAGATCCAAAAACATATGAACATATTAATCCTGAGTTAATAGGCAATCACAGAAATATAATTGTTTCAAATCAAGCTGGTAGGTCAAATATTTTATCAAGGCTTGAAAAATATGGAGTTAAAATAGACTCAAATAATCCAAAAGTTCAAAAAATTTTAGACGAGGTGAAAGATAGAGAATTTAGCGGATATACTTACGATGGAGCTGACGCATCATTTGAATTGCTAGCAAATAGGCTTTTAGGAAAATTACCAGAATATTTAAAGGTAAAGAGTTACAATGTAAGTGTTTCGAAGTCTGATAAGATTTTAACAAAGGCAAATGTTGTATTTCTTATAGATGGAAAGGAAATTAGTTGTGATGGTGAAGGTAATGGTCCAGTAAATGCCCTGGATAATGCAATAAGATCAAATTTTAAAAAAGTTGAGAAATATTACAATTTTTTCGCAGACTTAAAATTATTAGATTATAAAGTAAGAATTTTAAACACAGGTACTGAGGCAACAACAAGAGTATTAATTGAAAGCACTGACAAAACGGGTATTAGCTGGTTTACCGTTGGAGTGTCACCAAATATAATTGAAGCATCTTTTAAAGCTTTAATTGATAGTTTAGATTATAAACTTTACAAAGAAAAAGCGCCAGCAAATTTCAATGAAAAATAAATTTGGCTTTGTTTTAGTCAAACCGCAATTGGGTGAAAATATTGGAGCTGCTGCACGGTCATTAAAAAACTTTGGTTTTAGCAAATTAAATTTAGTTACACCAAAATTTACATTTCCAAATCAAAAAACAAAAGTTACATCAGTCGGAGCATTTGATCTGATTAACTCTGCCAAAGTTTTTGATAATATTGAAAAAGCTATAAGTGAATTTGATGTTGTTATTTCATTAAGCGCAAGAAGAAGAGATATAAATAAAAAACATATTACTTTAATGGATCTTAATAATATCTTAAAAAAAAGAAAAAATTCTAGTTTTGGATTTATGTTTGGGCCAGAAAATTCTGGATTATCTAATAAAGATATTTCTTTATCAAATTTTATTTTACAAATACCAACATCAAAAAAATTTAAATCTTTAAATCTTTCACACTCTGTTACAATAATTTGTTATGAGTTATTTAAGTTTCTTAATAAAAATTTATTAAAAAAAAAGGGTAGAAGTTTAAAAATTGCACAAAAATCTCAAATATCTTTACTAGTTAAACATTTAGTTAAATTATTAGAAACCAAAGATTTTTTTCTCCCAAAGGAAAAAAAACATTCAATGATAGTCAACATTAATAACTTAATTTACAGGTTAGAACCAAATGATAAAGAATTAAGGATTTTAGCCAGTATTATTAGCTCTTTAGGTAAAAAAAATCAGTAAAGCATAATTGACAAATTAAAATGAAACCTTATAAACACTCAACGATTAATAATGACAAAAAGACTTAAATCAAAACATAAAGTTGACAGAAGATTAAAAGCTAATCTTTGGGGTAGACCAAAAAGCCCATTTAATTCTAGAGCATATCCTCCCGGACAACATGGTCAAAATAAAAAAGGTAAACCTACCGATTATGGTATTCAGTTACAGGCTAAACAAAAACTTAAAGCATATTACGGGAATATTAATGAGAGACAATTTCGAAACATTTATAGAAAAGCTTTATCAAAAAAAGGAGATACAACGGAAAATTTAATTACATTATTGGAGAGCCGATTAGATACAGTTATTTACAGAGCTAAGTTTGCACCTACAGTTTTTTCTGCTAGACAAATGATCAATCATGGTCACATAAATGTAAATAAAAAAAGAGTAAATATTTCTAGTTATTTAGTTAAAGGTTCAGATCTTATAGAAATAAGAGAAAAGTCAAAAAAATTGACTATTATTGATGGCTCACTACAAAGCAAAGAAAGGGATGTTCCAGAATATATTCAACTAGATGACAAAAATAAAACTGCAAAATTACTAAGAAAACCTAAATTTTCAGAAGTTCCATATCCAGTAGTTATGGAACCAAATCTAGTTATTGAATATTACTCAAGATAATATTTCAAATTTCATATTTTTTTTTATAAGTTTATTCTGTGAATCTTTTTCATATAATTAAAAAAAACTATTTTTACTTATTCATAGTCTGTTTTATATTTATTGGTGTTTTATTAGCATTCAACACTGGCATTACCCACGATGAATACCATGATTTGTTCGTTTGGAAAGCAAACAAAAATCTTATACTAAACAAATTATTTAACTCAAATTTAGACACAAGTTATTTGACAGGCGGTAATTTATATTATGGAAGTGGTTTCCATTACATTTCATTTATAGTTGAATTTCTCACTTTACAAATACCTATAATTGATAATTTTGATGAAATTACAAAATTATTATTGTCAAAACATATTACTGTATTCTTGTTTTTTGTTACATCAGGAATTTTTATTAGAAAAATTTTAAAGATTATAACTAATAACAGTACTTTTTCTGATCTAGGATCTATTTTCTATTTACTTTACCCTTACTTACTAGGGCACAGTTTTTTCAATGTTAAAGATATTCCTTTTTTATCTGTATGGTGTATTTGTACTTATTACATAATCAGAATCATAAAAACATTTTTAGATAAAGATATTATATTAAAAAAACATATTATATTTATTTCTGTTCTAACTGGTTATTTGCTCTCAATTAGAATAAGTGGAATTTTGATATTTATTCAATATTTAATTTTTATTTTTTTTACAACTGAAGTAAAAAAGATTAAGTTTTTGAAATTAATAAGAAAATTTTTCAAAGATTTATTTATTTTTATTTTTCTCACTTTTTCTATATTTTTTTTATTACAACCAACCTATTGGGAAAATCCACTTATTTTTTTTCAAGCAATAAAATATATGTCGCAACACATTCAAACAGTTTGCACAATTACATTGGGAGAATGTATGAAAGCACAGGAATTACCTGCAAGCTATATACCCATTTGGTTTTTTTTTAAATTACCTTTGATAATTTTATTTGGCTTATCATTATACCCATTTATTGAAAGTAAAATTAAATCTAAAAATCAAGAATTATTAATTATAAATTCTTTAGGACTATCTTCCATATCTATTATTATTTTACTAATTTTATTTGAGGTGAATTTGTATGATGAAATAAGACAAATAATGTTTTTGCTTCCATCAATTTTCATTATTTCACTCTCTTTAATTTTCTTTTACTCAAGAAAAATTTTTAAATATTTAACTTTGTTTTTTATAATTTTTTTTGCAATACAAAATATTAAAATATATCCCTATAACTACGTCTGGATAAACAATCTTTCTCATATAACAAAAATAGGTGGAGTTTTTGAATTAGATTATTGGGGTGTTTCAACTAGAAATATAGCTTCTAAAATTAACGAAATAAATTTAAAAAATTCTGAATGTATTATCTCTAATAGAAATAATGGACTAAAGCCATTTTTAAGAGAAGGTCAATGTTTTATCCCATTCAATGATTTGCATAAAAATAATAAAAGACCGTTCTATGTAAGTTTAATGGAAAGGGCTTTATCTAAAGGAGTCCCAAATAATTGTTCTTTAATTTATACCGAAAATAAAAAAATCAATTTTTCTCATGAAAAAGTTTCAATGGCAATCTTATACAAGTGTGATTAATTTTTTAGCTCAAGCTCTTTTTTGATTTTTTCTATAAAATTTTTAATCAAAATTCTTTCTTCATCATCTAAATAGTTTTCTCTATCATTAGCTTTTCTCATCTCTTTTTTGATAGAATTTACGATTTCTTTTCTACCTTCTTTAGTAGAAAAATAATTTATTTTTTTGTTAATTTGACTAATTTCTTTTCCTATAGTTAGTTTAAAAACCAATATAATTGCAATTGCTGCAATTATCACTTTATAGATATAATTTTTCATTAAATTATTTTTTTAGACTCAAGAAGTTTTTTAAGTTCACCATTTTCAAATAGTTCTTTTACTATATCAGAACCTCCAATAAAATCTCCTTGCACATATAATTGTGGTATTGTTGGCCAATCACTGAAATCCTTAATTCCTTGTCTTAAATTTTCATCTTCTAACACATTTATACCTTTAAATTTTACATTAAGATGCTTTAAAATATTTGAAACTACCATTGAAAAACCGCATTGCGGTGAGTCAGGTGTTCCTTTCATAAATAAACATATATTATTTTCACTAATAAGATTTTTAATTTTATCTTTTATTTCCATTAAACTCCCTCAGTTGTTAAAGATAAGGCGTGAAGTTCATTACCCATTTTGCCTTTGAGTGATTTATAAACTAGTTTATGTTGCTCTATCTTATTTAAATTATTAAATAATTTTGACTTAATAGTAGCTGAATAGTGATTTTTATCTCCCATTAAATCCTTAATTTCAATTTGTGCATCTGGTATTGATTCTTTAATCAATTTTTCTATTTCATTAATAGATAGTGGCATTAATAATTATTATACCACTGATTATTTATTTTAAATAGGTCATTTACGCCAATGTTAAATTCACTTTCTACTTCAAAATTTTTAGCTTGAGTTTTACCTATATTTTCATAATAAACTTCATTGTCATTTAACATTTTAATCACTTTTTCAAGATCAGTTTTTTCAACCTCTACAATATACCTTCCTTGATCTTCACCAAAAAAGTACTCAAATTTATTAGTTAATTTTTTTGGTTTATAGATTTTAGCTCCTAAATTTGAGCCTATAGACATTTCGCTTAATGCTACTAACAAACCTCCACTAGAAATATCATGAACACTCGTAACTAAATTTTTTCTAATTAATTGTAATACAGTCTCACCGTTATTTTTTTCGTTATTTAAATTTATTTCCGGTGGTAAACCCTCAGATATAGAAAAATTTTCTTTCAGAAAACAACTTTGTTCAATATGACCAAAAGTTTTACCAATTAAAAGAATATTACTATTTTCCTTTTTAAAATAATGATTAAGTGTTTTTGAGATATCAGGTATAAGACCTACACCGCCTATTACTGGAGTGGGAAAAATACTTTTTTGATTAGTTCCATTGTAAAACGACACGTTGCCAGATACTACGGGGAAATTTAAAAATTCACAGGCCTCTTTAATACCCTGTATGCATTCTGCAAATTCTCCCATTATTTCTTTATTTTCTGGATTACCAAAATTTAAACAATTCGTTATTGCGATTGGATTTGCGCCCACTGAAATTAAATTTCTCCAATTTTCACACACTACTTGTTTGCTACCAGTGAGAGGGAATGATTTGCAATAATTTGCTGAGGAGTCTACGGTTACAGCAATAGCTTTACTAGTATTATGTATTCTTATAACTGCAGCATCAGAGCCTGATTTTTGAACTGTATCACACATTACCATTTGATCATACTGATCAGTAACCCAACTTTTGTTTGAATGATTTGGTGAAGATAAAATTTTTATCAATGCATCTTCTAATTTAATTTTTTTAAGTTGTTTGATAGCTATTTTTTTTTGTACTACCTTTTTCTTAACCCATTTTCTGTCATATATCGGCGCTTTTGTAGCTAATATTTCAACAGGAATTTCTCCTTCTATCTTGTTATTATATTTTAGAGTTAAATTTTTTGAGTTATTTGTTTTACCAATTATAACAAAATCTAAATCCCACTTTTCAAAAATCTTTCTAGCATGATGTTCTTTACCGTCTTCTAAAATAATTAGCATTCTTTCCTGGCTTTCTGATAACATCATTTCATAAGGAGACATATTATCTTCTCTACAAGGCACTTTATCTAACTCTAACTCTATACCTAGCGATCCTTTTGACGCCATTTCTACACTTGATGAGGTTAGACCAGCTGCACCCATATCTTGAATTGCAATTATAGAGTCATCTTTCATCAACTCTAAACAAGCCTCTAAAAGTAATTTTTCTGTAAATGGATCTCCTACTTGCACCGTCGGTTTTTTTTCTTCTGAATTTTCGTCAAACTCTGCAGATGCCATAGACGCACCGTGAATACCATCTCGACCTGTCTTCGAGCCGACATACACAACTGCTTTATTAAGACCTTTAGCTTTTGAGTAAAAAATTTTATTTTTTTTTGCAAGACCTACTGCCATTGCATTCACTAATATATTTTCATTGTATGTCTCGTTAAATTTAGTTTCACCTGCAACAGTTGGAATACCAATACAATTTCCATATCCTCCTATTCCTGAGACGACCCCATTTAATAAACTTTTAGTTTTTGGATGAGTAGTAGAACCAAAATGGATTGAATTTAAAAGCGCTATTGGTCTGGCTCCCATTGTAAAAACATCTCTTAAAATACCTCCAACGCCAGTAGCGGCGCCTTGGTAAGGTTCGATATAAGAGGGATGATTGTGGCTTTCTATTTTAAAAACGATTGCATCGTTATCTCCTATATCTATTACTCCAGCATTTTCACCAGGACCTTGTATTACCTTTTTCCCTTTAGTAGGTAATTTTTTTAAATGTATCCTTGATGATTTATACGAACAATGCTCATTCCACATCGCTGAAAAAATTCCAAGTTCAAGTATATTTGGATTTCTTTTTAAAAGTTTTTGAATGGTTTTATACTCATCTAATTTTAGACCATGTTTTTCAATGATTTCATTTGTAATTTTCATCAATAAATCAATTAAGTAAACTTGAAAATAAATTTACACCATCGTCATTAGAAATAAATTTATCTACCATTCTCTCAGGGTGGGGCATCATTCCTAATATGTTTTTTTTTGAATTAAATATTCCAGCTATGTTATCCAAAGCTCCATTAGGATTTGACTCTAAGTTTGTGTTTCCTTTATTATCACAATACTTAAATGCAATTAGATTATCATTTTTTAATTCCTGAAGATGCTTACTATCTGTAAAATAATTTCCCTCATTATGAGCAATATTAATATTTAAAACTTGATTTATTCTGTATTTGGAAGTGAATTGTGTTTTATTATTTAAAACCTTAATGTTCACATCTTTATTAATAAATTTTAGATTTTTGTTTCTTAATAGGGTACCTTTCAACAGACCTGTTTCAGTTAATATTTGAAAACCATTACAAATGCCAAGGATTAAACATCCATTTTTAGCGAATTTTATAACTTCATCAATAATTAAAGATTTACCTGCAATAGCACCAGATCTCAAATAATCACCGTAAGAAAAACCACCCGGAATAACTATTAAATCAGTTTTAGGCAATGAAGTTTCTTTATGCCAAACCATTTGATTTTTGAATTGCATTTTTTCTAATGCCACAGCAATATCTCTGTCACAATTTGATCCTGGAAAAACTATTACTGAAGATCTCATATTAGTTTAGTGATTTTAAAATCCTCAATAATTAAGTTAACTAGTAATTTTTCACACATAACCTTCACTTTTTCCTCTGCTTTTTTTTGGTCATTCTCATCTACTTCAATTTCAAAAAATTTACCTTGCCTGATACTTTTAAGATTTCCCATACCCATGGATTTTAAAGTATTTTCTACAACTTTACCTTGTGGATCTAAGACATCTTTTTTAAGCGTAACTGTTACTGAGAATTTCAATTTATTTTTTTTTAAATTTAATTGGAATAGTTTTGCCAAAATTTACTTCACTAATATTGGTTTCTTCAGGCATTATTCCCAATCTTCTCGCAACTTCCTGATATGCTTGAATTATATTCCCTAAATTTTTTCTAAATCTATCTTTATCAAGTTTTTTCTCAGTTTTTATGTCCCATAAACGACAAGTATCGGGGCTTATTTCGTCAGCTAAAACTATTTCTTTTTTTTCGGTGTCCTTATTCCAAACTTTTCCATATTCAATTTTAAAATCAACAAGTTTTATTCCTATGGCCCTAAACATTCCAGTTAACAAATCATTAATTCTTAAAGTCATGTTATCAATAATTTTTATTTCCTTCTCAGTTGCCCATCCAAAAGATAGAATATGTTCTTTTGAAATTAATGGATCATTTAATTCATCCTTTTTATAACAATACTCTAATAATGGTTTTTCTAAATGTGTGCCCTCTGGTATTCCAAGTCTTTTAGTTAAAGATCCCGTTGAAATATTTCTAACAATAAACTCTATTGGAAAAATGTCGGCTTTTTTTATCAATTGTTCCCTCATGTTTAATCTTTTAACTAAATGAGTTGGAATTCCACATTGAGATAAATTAGTTAGAATGTATTCAGAAATTCTATTATTTAAAACGCCTTTTCCCTCTACTTTAGCTTTTTTTAAATTATTAAATGCAGTAGCGTCGTCTTTAAAATGTTGAATAACTAAATTTTTATCTTTTGTTTCATAAATTATCTTAGCTTTTCCTTCGTATAATTTATTTCCTTTATTCATTTGATTACTTTTTTTTTAGACTTCTGTTAAAAATTATATTAATTCTTTTAGTATGGTAACTAAAATTAAATAATTTTTTTAGTTTATTAACAGGTATTTTGTTTGTAATTTTTTTTTCTAAGAGAATATTACCTAAAAAAGATGAATTTTCCTTCCAAGATTTCATCGCATTTTTTTGCACCAATTTATAGGCCTCTTCTCTTGTAAATCCCACTTCTGTTAGTTCTAACAAAACTCTCTGAGAAAAAAAAATACCATTAGTAATGTTTAAATTTTTGAGCATTTTTTTCGGATAAATATTTAAGTTTTTGACAACACTGCTCAATCTAGCTAAAGCAAAATCCAATGCTATAGTTGTATCTGGTCCAATATTTCTCTCTACTGCAGAGTGTGAAATATCTCTCTCGTGCCATAAAGAAACATTCTCTAGTGCAGGCATTACACTTGATCTAATTAATCTTGCTAAACCTGTTAAGTTTTCGCTTAGGATTGGATTTTTTTTATGTGGCATTGCAGATGAACCTTTTTGTTTTTTTCCAAAAAATTCTTCGACTTCTAATACTTCAGTTCTTTGCAGATGTCTTATCTCGGTAGCAAACCTTTCAATTGAACTAGCAATAATTGCAAGTGTAGAAAAAAATTGAGCGTGTCTATCTCTAGGTATAATTTGAGTTGAAATAGGTTCGATATTAAGTTTAAGTTTTTTTGCAACGTACTTCTCAACTGCAGGATTTACATTGGCAAAAGTGCCAACTGCACCAGAAATAGCGCACGTTGAAATTTCTTTAATTGAATCATTTAATCTCTTCTTATTTCTTAAGAACTCTTGATAAAAAGTTAACATCTTAAGACCAAAAGTAGTAGGTTCAGCGTGAATACCATGACTTCGTCCGATACATAAAGTATATTTATGTTTTTTAGCTTGTTTCTTAATGGAGGCTAGTAATTGATCTATATCAGTTAATAGAATTTCACCTGATTGTTTAAGTTGTAAATTAAAACAGGTATCTAAAACATCAGAGGAAGTCATCCCTTTATGAAGATATCTAGCTTCTCTGCCAACCTTCTCAGTTATCGAAGTTAAAAAAGCAATCACATCATGTTTGACTTTATCTTCAATTTGTAAAATTCTTTTTACGTTAATCTTTGCTTTAGCTTTTACTTTTTTAGAAACACCACGTGGAATTATTTTTAACTTTTCCATTGCTTCAGCTGCAGCCAATTCAATATCTAACCACAAAGAGTACTTATTTTTATCTTCCCAAATATTTTTTATTTCTGTTCTCGTGTATCTTTCAATCATTTTTTTTTTTACAAAGTAAAAATTTCATAACCATCTTTTGTTACACCTATAGTATGTTCAAATTGTGCAGACAAAGATTTATCTTTTGTTACTGCCGTCCAACCATCGTTTAAAGTTTTTGTTTCATATTTTCCAAGATTTATCATTGGTTCAATAGTAAAAATCATTCCAGCTTTAATCTTTTCACCTGTCCCTTTTTTTCCATAATGAAGAACATTTGGTTCTTTATGAAACTCTTTTCCAATTCCATGTCCACAAAAATCCTGTACAACAGAAAATCCCTCTGCTTCTACATGATTTTGGATTGTGGACCCAATATCTCCTAAAAAAATATCCTCTTTAACTATTTCAATAGCTTTCATCATCGCTTCGTATGTAGTTCGGATTAATTTTTTTGCTTTAATCGAGACTTCACCTATTTCAAATGTTCTACTTGTATCTCCATGCCATCCATTTTTTAAAGCAGTTACATCAACGTTGATAATATCTCCATCTTTTAAAACTTTATCAGAAGGTATTCCATGACAGACAACATGATTAGCTGATGTACAACATGATTTAGGAAAACCTCTATAAAAAAGTGGAGCCGAGTAGGCACCATGATCATTTATAAATTCATAACACAAACTATCAATTTGATCAGTTCGTGTTCCAGGTTTTGCTATTTTAGCAACTTCATCTAAAGCGCCTGCAGCTATTTTTCCTGCAAATCTGCTTTTCTCAAATGCTTCCTTATAATCAATCATTGAATTTTGAATTTTATTTCACGGTTTAGTTTTATTCCTTTTGGTGAAAATTTACAATCATAGCAGAGTATTTTTAAATTTTTTTTAACAGCTTTTATTAAAAATTCGCAATATTCAGGATCAATATCTTTCGCTAATTGAAACTTACTACAATCATTTCTTTGTATTAAAAAAAGAAGATAAATTTCAAAACCTTTTTGTTTTGCTTTTAACAACTCTTTCACATGTTTCAGTCCTCTGGAGGTAACCGCATCAGGAAATTCTGCTATATTTTTTTCTCTCGAGAGAGTTACATTTTTAACTTCAATAAAGGTTTTTTTTGTTTTTTCAGTCAATAAAAAATCAAATCTTGTATTTTCACCAAATTTTACCTCCTGTTTTATACTATCAATATTTGTAAAATTTTTTATCGAACCTTTTTTTAAGGCATCAAAAACAATTTTATTTGTTAAATGAGTATTAATACCAACTTTTGAATTTTGATCTTCAAAAATTTGCAAAGTATATTTTAATTTCCGTTTGGGGTTATCAGACTTGCTTAACCATACTTTGTTTCCCTTTTTCAACAAACCCATCATTGAACCTGTGTTAGGGCAATGTGCAGTAACTGTATTATTACCAATTTTTATATCGACAAAAAAACGTTTGTATCTTTTTATAAATTCACCTGATATTAATGTTTCATTAAAGTTCATGTATAATTAGTAATCTATGATGAAAAAAAAGAAAGTAAATGCAGCAATTTTGATTATTGGAAATGAAATTTTATCTGGAAGGACACAAGATAAAAATATTGCATTTTTAAGTAATTGGTTAAACATGAATTGTGGAATAACAGTTTCTGAAGTTCGAATTATACCTGACGTTGAAAAAATTATTGTTAAAAACATAAGACTACTATCAAAAGAATTTAATTACGTATTTACTACTGGAGGAATAGGACCAACACATGATGATATCACCGCAAAGTCAATTGCTAAAGCTTTTAAAGTTAAGTATGGATTTCATAAAGAGGCATATAAAATACTTGAAAACTATTATGGCATAGAAAAATTTAATGACGGTAGAAAAAAAATGGCAAAGATGCCTAAAATAGCAAAACTGATTTATAATCCATCTAGTGCAGCACCAGGATTTATAACAAAAAATGTTTTATCACTTCCTGGTGTTCCATCGATTTTAAATTCAATGATAGAAAACTGCAAAAAATATTTAGTTAAAGGTCTCAGAGTTCATAGTAAAACTGTTAATCTTTTTACTGTTGAAAGCAACATTTCAAAACAATTAGAAGATATTCAAAAAAAATACGACAAATTTGTTGAAATTGGTAGTTATCCTTTTTTTAGATTAGGGAAAATTGGTGTATCCGTAGTTTCAAGATCAACTTCAAAATCAAAATTAATACTAGTTAATAAAGATTTAATGAAGGCAATAAAGACTAAAAAAATAAAAATTCTTAATATCTAAATTAAACTAAGAACTTCATCGACATCAATTGAATTTATATCTTTTGTATTATGAATTATTTTACTATCTAATACTTTAGTAAATTTATTTTTGGGTGCAAACTTTTTTGAGTTAGTTGGTCCAAAAAGAACTATCATAGGTATATTTGCTAAAGACATCATATGCATCACTCCGTTGTCAATTGACACTGCTATATTTAATCTGGAAGCCAGAGCAGTAACTAAAGCTGGACAAGATAAATTCGAATTTAGTTCAGGAAAAATAGCTGAGGGGACTTGGTTTTTAATTTTTTCAATTAAATCGATTTTATTTTTTTCAATAAAAAAAACAGGGACTTTATTTTTAGAGAGTATTTTGTTAGCTAATGCTGTAAATTTATATATAGACCAACTCTTTTTTCTATATTCATTTCCTTGAGTGACAGAAAAACCTACATAGTTAGTATTCGGTAGAAGTCTTTTAGCTTCTTTTAATATTTCTTTAGGGAGTTTATTTACCTTAAAATCTAGTTCGATTATGTCTTCTTCAAAAAACAAACTAAGATTTTCCAAATGATTTAAAGAATAAGTCTTAATTTTTTTTGAGCAAAAATATCCATTTAGGGTTTTAGAATAAAATAATTCATGTGGCACTCTTTTTAGAATAAGTGAATTTCTAAATTTTGTTTGCAAATCAATTATAAGATCAAACTTCCCCAAAGATTTACTGGACGCTCTTTTGTTGGCAAATAATAAATGCCACCATCTAAAACCAAAATATTTCAAACCTAAATCTAAGGTTTCTAAGTTAATATTATATTCTTTTAATTTTCCGTTAAAATGATTTGTGTGGGCCCCTAAATAATAAAATTTTGTTTTTCTGAAATGCGCTTTTAAACTTATTAATATTGGAAATAATTGTATTGAGTCGCCTAATCCACCTCCAGAATTATAAATTAAGATTTTTTTCATTGCATATTTATACTTTAACTGAAAGCAGACAAGAAGATAGAAACGGAAAATATTTTTTTTACTTCTTTTAAACTCTTGTGTATTAATATATTAACAATAACAATAAAAATAACGACGTGCCCTCGTGGTGAAATTGGTAGACACAAAGGACTTAAAATCCTTGCCCTTTTGGGAGTGCCAGTTCGAGTCTGGCCGAGGGCACCACTAAAAAATGAAAAAAAAAATAATTATTTCTGATAAAAATAAAAGATCCTTAAAAATTAAAAAACAAATATTAAACATTTTAAAAAATCAATCCTTAAAAAAAGCTAATATTATTATCGTTATTGGTGGAGATGGTTTTATGTTGCAAACTTTAAAAAGAAATAGAAATAAAAAAAATATTTTTTATGGAATTAATTCGGGTAATTATGGTTTCTTAATGAATAAATTTTCAAAAAAAGACATTATAAAAAATATAAATAAATCTAACATGATAAGTATCTCGCCACTTGAAATGAGTGTTTTAGGTAAGAATAAAACAAAAAAAAGTTTAGCAATAAATGAGGTTTCTATTTTAAGACAAAGTAGACAAGCAGCAAATTTATCAATAAAAAATAATACTTCCTATTTAATGAAAAAATTAGTTTCTGATGGAGTATTAGTTTCTACCCCAGCTGGTAGCACAGCATACAATCTTTCAGTCCATGGTCCAATATTAACTTTAAATTCTAAAAAGATTTCAATTGCACCAATAAGCGCATTTAGACCAAGAAGATGGCCTGGCAAAATAGTAAGTGATAAATCTAAAATTACAATTACTAATTTAGATTATATCAAAAGACCAGTAAGTGCAGTAGCGGATAATGTCGAGATTAGAAACGCCAAAAAAATTATAATAAAAGTAAAAACAAAAGTTAAATTTAATTTACTTTATGATAAAAATAGTAGTCTACAAAAAAAGATAAAATTAGAGCAGTTAAGAAAAGAGACTTCCTAAAATGGTGCCCTCACACGGACTCGAACCGCGAACCTATTGATTACAAATCAATTGCTCTACCAATTGAGCTATGAGGGCTTCAACGTCTCTTTAAAATAATTTTACAAAAAAAACAATAAAAATAAACGAAAATTATTTTATAGAGTTAAATATATGATGACACACAACCGAAACAGTGTTGGATATATTTAAGCTTTCAATATTATCATTCATATTAACTTTAAACTTAAAATCGGAATTTTCTAAAGTTTTTGCTTTAATTCCATATCCCTCAGATCCAAATAACAGTACGTTTTTTCCCTTCCAATTGTTCTTTGTAAAATCTTTTGTTGCAGAAACATCAAATGCGCTTACCCAAAATTCTTTAGTTTTTAAAAATTTTAAAGCAGTATTTAAGTTAGAAACTTTAAAAATCCTAATATGTTCAGTTCCACCACTTGCACTTTTAAATAATAATTTGCTTTTAGAAGGAAAAGACCTTTCCTTAACAATTAATCCGTCAATATTAAATGCTACAGCACTTCTAATAATTGAACCGATATTGCGTGGATCTGTTACTTCTTCTAAGGCAATCAAGTTAATATTTTTATTTTTATTATCTAATATAAACTCTTTAAGAGTTATTTCATCCAGCTGTTCAACTTCAGCTACTAAGCCTTGATGTGCAGTCTCATCTCTACCACATAAATTATCTAATTCTTTTCGTGATTTATAAAAAACGTTAACTGATTTAAATAAATTCAATGATTGATTTTCTCTATTAAGGTTTTTTTGAGCGTCCTCTGTTAAAAATACTCTCTCAATTTTTCTCGATGGGTTTTTTAAGGCCTCTAAAACTGGATGTTTTCCAACAATTAAAAAAGTGGTTTTTTTCATGATTTTTACGTAATTTTTTCAAATTACTAGCATATTTTAAGGCAAAATGATTTATTGCAATTATTCCATAAATGCTTATAAAACGCTTGTTGTTAAATGCTTTTTAAGTTAGTGGGTATCCCCACAATAATGTCAGGAGGGGTACCAAAGCGGTCAAATGGGGCGGGCTGTAAACCCGTTGACTTCGGTCTTCGAAAGTTCGAATCTTTCCCCCTCCACCAAACTTAAAAACTTTGATAATAAAGAGCGAGATGAGTTTGGATTTTGCGGGTGTAGTTCAATGGTAGAACGCTAGCCTTCCAAGCTGGATGTAAGGGTTCGATTCCCTTTACCCGCTCCAAAATTAGTAATAAAAAATTAAAGTGAGGAAAAAATAGATGTCAAAAGAAAAGTTTAACCGAAACAAACCACATTGTAATATTGGTACAATCGGACACGTAGACCATGGTAAAACAACATTAACGGCTGCTATAACTAAAGTCTTATCAGAAGCTGGAGGCTCAAGCTCTGCAAACTTTGTTGCTTATGATCAAATTGATAAAGCCCCAGAAGAAAAAGAGAGAGGAATTACAATTTCAACAGCTCACGTTGAATATGAAACTGAAAAAAGACACTATGCGCACGTTGACTGCCCAGGTCACGCTGACTATGTAAAAAACATGATTACAGGTGCAGCACAAATGGACGGAGCAATCTTAGTTGTTAATGCAGCTGATGGTCCTATGCCTCAAACAAGAGAACACATACTTTTAGCTCGTCAAGTTGGAGTACCCGCAATCGTGGTATTTTTGAATAAAATTGACACTGTGAAAGATAAAGAGTTAGTTGATTTAGTCGAAGAGGAAATTAGAGAGTTACTAACTTCTTATAAATTTCCAGGTGACAAAATTCCTATAGTTAAAGGTTCTGCTTTAAATGCTGTTGAAGGAAAAGATGAGGCTACTGGTAAAAACGCAATCATGGAATTAATGAAAGCTGTAGATGAAACAATTCCTCAACCTGATAGACCAAAAGATAAACCTTTTTTAATGCCTGTTGAGGATGTTTTCTCAATTTCTGGAAGAGGTACAGTAGTTACTGGAAGAGTAGAGTCCGGTGTTATTAAAGTTGGTGAAGAAATTGAAATAGTAGGTATTAGAGATACTAAAAAATCTGTTTGTACTGGCGTTGAAATGTTTAGAAAACTTTTAGACAGCGGTGAGGCAGGTGATAATATAGGCGCACTTTTAAGAGGCGTTGAAAGAGATGATGTAGAAAGAGGTCAAGTTCTTTGTAAACCTGGTTCTATCACTCCTCACACTGAATTTGAATGCCAGGCTTATATTTTGAAAAAAGAAGAAGGAGGTAGACATACTCCATTCTTTACAAAATATAGACCTCAGTTTTACTTTAGGACTACAGATGTAACAGGTGAAGTTACTCTGCCATCTGGAACTGAAATGGTAATGCCGGGTGATGATGGTAAATTTACTGTTAAATTAATTACTCCTATCGCAATGAGTGAAAATCTGAACTTTGCTATTAGAGAAGGTGGAAAAACAGTAGGAGCAGGAGTAGTTACTAAAATAGTAAAATAAACGCTTAGGAGCGTAGTTCAATTGGTAGAGCGCCGGTCTCCAAAACCGGAGGTTGTGGGTTCGAGTCCCTCCGCTCCTGCCAAAACTACAGATTAGTATGAAAAACCCTTTAAAATTTATACAAGAAGTAAAACAAGAAACTTTTAGAATTACTTGGCCCACAAAAAAAGAAACAATGATGGGTGCTATAATGGTTTTTGCTTTAGCTTCTATTGCTGCGATATTTTTTTTAATTTTAGATCAAATTTTAAGATTTTTGCTAAACTTAATTTTAACAATAAATTTCTAACAATGAATTGGTATATAGTTCAAGCTTATTCGGGATTTGAAAAAAAAGTTGTAGAATCCATAAAAGAAGAGCTAAAAAAAAATAAACTTTCAGATAATCTACAAGAAATACTGGTACCTACTCACCAAGTTACAGAGGTTAAAAAGGGAAAAAGAACTAAAAAAGAGAAAAAGTTTTTTCCTGGATATGTATTAGTAAAAATCGAACTCACAAAACAGATTTATCATTTAATAAAAAATTTACAAAAAGTAAGTGGCTTTTTGGGTTCAACAGATAAACCAACACCAATCTCTGATAATGAGATTAAAAGAATTCTTGGACAAGTTTCAGAGAGCGCAGTAAGCCAAAAAACAAGTATAAACTTTGAAATTGGTGAAAAAGTAAAGGTTTGTGATGGGCCATTTGCCTCTTTTAATGGATTAATTGAAGAAATTGATGAAGAAAAATCTAGACTTAAAGTGTCAGTTTCTATATTTGGTAGAGCAACTCCAGTAGATTTAGAATTTAACCAAGTGGAGAAAAATTAATGGCTAAAGAAATAACAGGTTATGTAAAATTGCAAATTAAAGGTGGACAGGCTAATCCTGCACCTCCTGTAGGCCCCGCACTCGGTCAAAGAGGTATTAACATAATGGAATTTTGCAAAGCGTTTAATGAAAAAACAAAATCATTTATGGGAAAACCTGTCCCAGTCGTAATAACAGTGTATAAAGATAAAAAATTTGACTTCATTATAAAGTCCCCCCCTGCGTCTCACTTTATTAGAGAGGCCGCCAAATTAAAAAGTGGCTCAAGTGAACCTGGAAGAGTTGTTGCGGGTTCTATTACAATGAAACAAGCAGAGGCAATAGCAAAAGAAAAAATGAAGGATTTAAATGCTTTTGATTTAAAAGAAGCCACAAAAATAATCTGCGGTTCAGCTAGATCAATGGGCATTGAAGTAAAAGAATAATTATGAGAAAAAATTCAAAAAGATATAAAGCTATTTTTAAAAACTCTATTAAAGACAAAAAAGTGGGTGCCAAAGAAGCTATGGAGTTAGTTAAAAAGAACTCAACAACAAAATTTGATGAGTCAATAGATGTATCATTAAAAATAAATTTAAAGCAATCAAAAGGTGGCGATTTTAATTTAAGAACTGTTGTTAATTTGCCAAATGGATCTGGAAAAAAAAGTAGAGTTGCGGTTTTGTGTGAGCCAAGTAAAATTGATGAAGCAAAAAAAGCAGGAGCAGATGTAGTTGGCTCTGATGATCTTATTGAAAAAATTGCCTCAGGGAAATTTGATTTTACAAAACTTATTTGTACTCCAGCGATGATGGGTAAAATTGGAAAACATGGAAAAGTTTTAGGTCCAAAAGGTTTAATGCCTAATCCAAAGCTGGGAACAGTATCGACAGATTTACTAAAGTCAGTCAAAGAAATAAAAACAGGATTAGTTGAAATTCGAAATGATAAAGATGGTAATCTCGCTTCCACAATCGGTCGAAAAAGTTTTTCTACTGAGAAATTATTAGAAAATTATAATTTTCTTATTGAAAGTGTAAAAAAAGAAAAACCTGACACAATCAAAGGTGAGTTTATTAAAGCTACATACTTAACATCTACTATGGGTATTTCTTATAAAGTAGGAGGGAAATAAATTTATGATGTCAAAAGCAGCTAAGAAAAATTATGTAGAGGAGATGAAAAAAAACTTTACTGATAATGAGTCAGTAATGATAGCTCAATACCAAGGACTTAATGTAAATGAATTAGATGCTTTAAGAAAAGAACTGAGAGATAAAGGTATTTTATTTAAGATCACAAAGAATAGAATAACTAAAATAGCTATAAAAGAAACTCCAAAAAAAGATCTTGAAAAATATTTTATTGGACCAACAGCGGCAGCAATTTCATCCGATCCTATTTCAACAGCAAAAATTTTAACAAAATTCTCAAAATCTAACAATAAGCTAAAAATAGTTGCCGGTTTCATGGATGGTAAAGTTTTAGATGAAAAAGAGGTGTCAATAATAGCGACACTTCCGTCATTAGAGGAAGCAAGGGCTAAAATTGTAGGTATTTTGGCCTCACCAGCACAAAAATTAGTGAGTATTTTACTTGCACCAGGCTCAAAAATTGCTAATTTAGCGCGCGCAAAGAGTTTAAAAAATTAATTCACAGGATACATAATGGCAGATTTAAATAAAATTATCGATGAACTTTCAACTTTAACAGTTGTTGAGGCGGCAGAACTTTCAAAACAGTTAGAGGAAAAATGGGGCGTAACAGCAGCTGCACCAGTTGCAGCAGCACCAGCCGGAGGAGCAGCGGCACCAGCAGGCGAAGAAAAATCTGAGTTTTCTCTTTTCTTAGCATCTGCAGGAGATAAAAAAATTAATGTTATCAAAGAAGTTAGAGCAATAACAGGCTTAGGTTTAAAAGAAGCAAAAGATTTAGTTGAAGCAGCACCAAAAGAGATTAAAGGTGGTGTAGCTAAAAAAGATGCTGAAGAGTTTAAGAAAAAGCTTGAAGCAGCTGGGGCTAAAATAGAATTAAAGTAAACAAGATTTAAAGTAAGATTTCATTGCAACCATATATTGCGATGAAATTTTTTTATATTTGATGCAATTATCTTTTACGCAAAAGAAAAATATTAGAAAGAATTTTGGCAAATTAGTCGAAGGTTTATCTATTCCAAATCTTATAGAAGTCCAAAAAAACTCATACAATGAATTTTTAGAGTCAAAATCTCTAAAAGATCAACTTAGCGAGCTTTCAAAAGGTATTGATAAAGTTTTTAAGAGTATATTTCCTATAGAAGATGGTAATGACAAAGCAACTCTTGAATATATTTCTTACAAATTAGAAAAGCCAAAATTTGATGTTATAGAATGCAAGCAAAGAAGTTTGTCTTATTCAGCAGCATTAAAAGCAAATTTAAGACTAGTTGTATACGATATTGACACAGAAAATAATACTAAGCAAATTCTCTCAGCCAAAGAACAAGAAGTATTTATAGGTGATCTACCTCTCATGACACCTAGTGCAACATTTATAACCAATGGTGTTGAGAGAGTTGTGGTAAACCAAATGCACAGAAGTCCCGGTGTATTTTTTGACCACGACAAAGGCAAAACACACGCGAGTGGAAAACTTTTATTTAATTGTAGAATAATTCCTGGAAGAGGATCATGGTTAGATTTCGAATTTGACCCAAAAGATATTCTATATTTCAGAATAGATAGAAAGAAAAAATTACCGATTACTACAATTCTTTACGCTTTAGGTTATACAAAAGAAAAAATTATTGAAACATTTTATACAAAAGATAAATACACATACAACAGTGACGCAAAAAATTGGACAACAAATTTTGATCCAGATAATTATAAAAGACCAATTAAACTTTCATTCGATTTAGTGGATGCGAAAACTAATAAAAAAGTTTTGTCAAAAGGTGAAAAACTAAATTTTATAATTGCAAAAAAACTACAAGAAAAAGGTTTAAATTCAATTTCTGTAACTAATAATCAAATTATAGGGAAATATGTTGCTTCTGATATTAAAAATAAAAATAATGAAAATTTGATAAGTGCTGGTTTTGATATCACTGAAGAGCAACTAGAAAATATTCTCAAAAATGAGGGAGATAAGAATTTTAATTTAGTAAATATTGATCCAATTAATAAAGGACCATACATTTTAGAAACACTTAAAATCGATAAAAATTCAAATAAGGCCGAAGCTTTAAATGATATTTATAAAGTTTTAAGGCCAGGAGAAGCTCCATCTATAGAGATTGCTCAAGAGATTTTCAATAATCTATACTTTAAAAAAGAAAGATATGACCTTTCAGAAGTAGGGAGAGTTAAATTAAATTCAAAACTAAATTTGAACACAAGTCTAAAAAAAACAATTTTGGAAACTTCAGATGTAATAGAAATCATTAAATTCATGCTTGATTTACGGGATGGAAAAGGAGAAGTAGATGATATAGATCACCTTGGTAATAGACGTGTTAGATCCGTAGGTGAACTGGTTGAAAATCAGTTTCGGATTGGTCTGTTAAGAATGGAGAGAACTGTTAAAGAAAAAATGTCTACTTTCTTAGAAATAGAGTCCGCGATGCCCCAAGACCTTATAAACGCTAAACCAATTACAACATCGTTGAAAGATTTCTTTGCAACTTCTCAACTTTCTCAATTTATGGATCAAACAAATCCACTATCGGAAATAACTCATAAGAGAAGGGTATCAGCATTAGGACCGGGTGGTTTGACAAGAGAACGGGCTGGATTTGAGGTAAGGGATGTACACCCAACGCATTATGGAAGAATTTGCCCTATAGAAACTCCTGAAGGTCCTAATATTGGATTAATAAACAGTTTAGCTACTTATTGTAGAGTAAATAAATTTGGGTATATAGAAAGTCCATATAAAAAAGTTGTTAACGGCAAAGTTACCTCAGAGATAAAATATTTATCAGCTATTGAGGAAGAAAAGTATACCATTGCTCAAGCTAATTCTATTTTAAATAGCGATGGTTCGTTTACAGAAGATTTAATTGCTTGCAGAAAAAATTTAAACTTTGAACTATCCACTAAAGAAAGCATTGACTACATTGATGTGTCTCCAAAACAATTAGTTTCTGTAGCAGCTGCTCTAATTCCTTTTTTAGAAAATGATGACGCTAACAGAGCTTTAATGGGTTCAAATATGATGAGGCAAGCTGTTCCTTTATTAAAACCAGAGGCTCCATTAGTAGGAACAGGAATAGAGTCAGACGTAGCTTTAGACTCAGGAGTTACAATAGTGGCAAAAAGAAACGGAGTCGTAGATAAAATAGATGGTAAGAGGATCGTGGTAAAAGCTACCGAAGTTACAGATTTGTCTCAATCAGCAGTGGATATTTACAACCTATCTAAATTTCAGAGATCTAATCAAAATACATGTATAAATCAAAAACCATTGGTAAAGGTTGGAGATAAGATAAAAAAAGGAGATATAATTGCTGATGGACCAGCAACAAAACTTGGTGAACTTGCCCTAGGAAAAAACGTTACGGTGGCATTTATGCCATGGCAGGGATATAATTTTGAGGACTCCATATTGATATCTGAAAGATGCGTTACGGATGATGTTTTTACGTCCGTTCATATCGAAGAGTATGAGTCAATGGCAAGAGATACTAAATTAGGAGCAGAGGAGATTACTAGAGACATACCTAATGTGAGTGAGGAAAGTTTAAGAAATTTAGATGAGTCAGGCATTGTATATGTAGGCGCAGAGGTAAAACCAGGTGATATATTAGTTGGTAAAGTTACACCTAAAAGCGAAACATCATCAAGTCCAGAAGAAAAACTATTGAGATCTATATTTGGTGAAAAAGCAACGGATGTAAGAGACTCGTCATTAAAATTGCCCTCTGGAAGCACAGGTGTCGTAATTGATGTAAGAGTATTTAATAGACATGGAATAGAAAAAGATGAGAGATCTATAGCTATTGAAAGAGCAGAGATTGAGTCTGTTCAAGAGGATAAAAAAGTTGAAGAAGAAATTTTAAATAGAAATATTAAATTAAGAGCAATAGATCTTTTAAATGGTCAGAGTATTAATAAACAATTTAAAGAATTAAAACCAGAGACTACATTAAATAAAAATGATCTAGAGAATTTAAACTTGAAAGATTTTTGGAAAATTTCATTACAAAAACAAGAAATAAACAATAATCTTGAGAAACTTAAAAATCAATACGAAAATGCAGCAGAGGACATTAAAATAAGATTTGAAGATAAGGTAACTAAAATTCAACAAGGTGATGACTTGCTACCCACTGTAATGAAAGTTGTGAAAGTTTTTGTTGCCGTTAAAAGAAGATTGATGCCGGGTGATAAAATGGCTGGAAGACATGGGAATAAAGGAGTTGTAAGTAAAATAGTGCCAGTCGAAGACATGCCTTATATGGAAAGCGGAAAACCTGTTGATATAGTTTTAAATCCCTTAGGAGTGCCAAGTAGAATGAATGTTGGCCAAATTCTAGAAACGCATTTGGGTTGGTCATGTTCAGAGCTTGGAGATCAAATTAAAATTTATTTAAAAAATTTTGAGAAAGAAATTGATAAATTAAAAGGGAAATTAAAAGATATTTATGGTGCTAACTATTTCAACCAAGTTATCTCAAAATTATCTACAAAAGAGATTGCTGAATTAGTTCAAAATCTCTCTAATGGTATACCAATAGCAACACCAGTTTTTGATGGTGCTAGCACAAAAGATATAAATGAAATGCTAAATTTAGCGAAACTTCCTGGTACTGGACAAACAAATTTGTGGAACGGACAAACAGGAGAAAGATTTGACAGACCAGTAACAGTCGGAATTATTTACATGTTAAAATTAAATCACTTAGTCGAAGATAAAATACATGCAAGATCAACCGGTCCTTACAGTCTAGTCACACAACAACCACTTGGTGGTAAAGCACAACTTGGTGGACAAAGGTTTGGAGAAATGGAGGTGTGGGCATTAGAGGCTTATGGAGCTTCTTATACACTTCAAGAAATTTTAACAGTTAAATCTGATGATGTTGCAGGTAGAACAAAAGTCTATGAAACTATTGTAAAAGGTAATAATAATTTTGAGTCTGGTGTGCCAGAGTCATTTAACGTCCTAGTCAAAGAAATTAGAGCGTTAGGCCTAAATATTGAACTTAACTAATTATGGAAAAAAATCTCACAAAAAATCTTGAATCACAGTCATTAACACAAGAAAATGATTTTAATAGTATTAAAATCACTTTGGCTAGCCCTGAAAAAATTAAATCTTGGTCTTATGGTGAAATAAAGAAACCAGAAACAATTAATTACAGAACTTTTAGACCTGAGAAAGACGGTTTATTTTGTTCAAGAATTTTTGGACCAGTTAAAGATTATGAATGCTTGTGCGGAAAGTATAAAAGAATGAAATTCAGAGGTATTATTTGCGAGAAATGTGGTGTTGAAGTAACAAAATCAAATGTAAGAAGAGAGAGAATGGGCCATATAGATTTAGCTTGTCCAGTAGCCCACATATGGTTTTTAAAATCTTTACCTAGTAGAATATCGTTAGCCATTGATATGAAACTCAAAGAGGTTGAAAAAGTTTTATATTTTGAGAGTTTTATTGTTATAGAGCCCGGTCTTACAACTTTAAAAAAAGGTCAACTTATATCAGAAGAGGCATTAATAAAGGCACAAGATGAGTTTGGAGAAGATGCTTTTACTGCTGGTATTGGCGCTGAAGCAGTAAGAGAGATATTAGTGAGCTTAGACTTAAAAAAAGAACAAAAAAAATTAAGAGACTCTTTAGCTGAAATCAAATCAAAAGTTACTGAAGAAAGAACCATTAAAAGATTGAAACTTATTGAGTCATTTATTTCTTCAGGTAATAAGCCAGAGTGGATGATTTTAACTTCAGTGCCTGTTATTCCTCCTGAACTAAGACCTTTAGTTCCCCTTGACGGAGGCAGATTCGCTACTTCTGATCTTAACGATTTATATAGAAGAGTGATTAATAGAAATAATAGATTAAAAAGACTATTAGATTTAAAAGCACCTGACATAATTGTAAGAAATGAAAAAAGAATGTTGCAGGAGTCCGTCGACGCATTATTTGATAATGGTAGAAGAGGTAGAGTAATTACAGGAACCGGAAAAAGACCTTTAAAGTCTCTTGCAGAGATGTTGAAAGGAAAACAAGGTCGATTTAGGCAAAATTTATTAGGTAAAAGAGTAGATTATTCAGGAAGATCAGTAATTGTTGTAGGCCCAGAGTTAAAATTACATCAATGTGGTTTACCAAAAAAGATGGCTTTAGAACTTTTCAAACCTTTTTTATACGCGAGATTAGATAAGTTAGGACTTGCTACTACAATAAAACAGGCAAAAAGACTTGTTGAAAAAGAAAAAAGTGAAGTGTGGGACTCATTAGAGCATATAATTAGAGAACACCCAATTCTTCTTAACAGGGCTCCAACTTTACATAGACTTGGTGTTCAAGCCTTTGAAGCTAAATTAATTGAGGGTAACGCAATAGAGCTACACCCACTAGTGTGCGCAGCATTTAATGCAGATTTTGACGGTGATCAAATGGCTGTTCACATACCTTTAAGTCTTGAAGCTCAGTTGGAAGCTCGAGTATTAATGATGTCTACTAATAACATTTTAAGTCCATCTAATGGAAAACCTATAATAGTCCCAAGTCAAGATATAGTTTTAGGCATATATTATCTTTCGCAGTCAGAGGAGAACGATAAAAAACCCAAAGGTATATTTTCAAATATAGAGGAAATAGAACAGGCTCTAGAAAGCAATGTGATAAGTTTACATTCAAAAATTATTTCAACATTCAATACTATCGATAGTAATGGTAAACCTATCGTTGAAAAATATACAAGTACGGCCGGAAGATTTTTATTAGCAAACGTATTACCAAAAAATAGCAACATAAAATTTTCTTTGATAAATAAGCTTTTAACAAAAAAGAATGTTTCAGAGGTAATAGACACAATATTTAGATATTGCGGACAAAAAGAAACTGTTATTTTTTGTGATAGAATTAAAACTTTAGGTTTTAAACACGCTTTCAAGGCAGGAATTTCATTTGGAAAAGATGATTTAATTATTCCAAAAACAAAAGAAAGCTTAATAAATAATACTAAAAAACAAATCGAGGAGTATGAGAAGCAATACTCTGATGGATTAATTACTAGAGGTGAGAAATATAACAAAGTAGTAGACGTGTGGTCTAAATGTACTGATACAGTTGCTAATGAGATGATGAAAGAAATTTCTTCGGCAGAAAAGATTTATGACGATGACAGAATAGAAACAAACTCAGTTTATATGATGGCTGACTCTGGTGCAAGGGGCTCTCAAGCTCAGATGAAACAATTAGCAGGGATGCGTGGATTAATAGCAAAACCTTCCGGCGAAATAATCGAAACACCAATAATTTCAAATTTTAAAGAGGGATTATCGGTATTAGAATACTTTAACTCTACTCATGGCGCTAGAAAAGGATTAGCCGACACAGCTTTAAAAACAGCTAATTCAGGGTACCTTACAAGAAGACTCTGTGATGTCGCTCAGGATGTACAGATTACAAAAAAAGAGTGTGATCCAAAGAAAAGATCTTCGGTAAATATTTCTGAAATTATTGAAGGGGGTAATATTTTAGTAAGTTTATCCGAAAGAGTTTTAGGAAGGGTTATTGCTGAAAATATTAAAAATCCTGTTACTGGCGAAGTGATAGTAAAAAAAGACAAACTAATCGATGAGTTTGACTGCGAAAAAATTGACGCCGCAGGAGTAAAATCTGTAAATGTTTACTCTGTAATAACTTGTGCCTCAACTCGTGGTGTATGCCAAATATGTTATGGTAGAGACCTCGCTAGAGGAAAATTAGTAAGTGTTGGTGAAGCAGTAGGTATGATAGCTGCTCAATCAATCGGAGAACCTGGAACTCAGCTTACAATGAGAACTTTTCACGTAGGGGGAACTGCACAAATCAAAGAAGAATCTCAAATAATTTCACAAACTAAAGGTAAATTAAACATAATAAATAAAAACTTAATTGAAGACTCAAAGAAAAATATAATTGTGATGGGAAGAAATACTCAACTAAGTATTGAAGATGAAAATGGAAGGCAACAAGCTATTTATAAGGTAAATTACGGATCGAAATTATTCTTTAAAGACGGAGACACGATAGACAAAGGAAAAAAAATTGCTGAATGGGATCCTTATACATTACCGGTTATAGCTGAAACTAGCGGTATAGTTAATTATATGGACTTAATGGAAGGAAGTTCATTGACAGAAACCTTAGATGACGCAACTGGACTGTCGTCTAAGTCAGTAACAGATTGGAAATCTTCATCAAAAAATTCAGAACTAAAACCTAGAATTACTTTAAGGGATGACAAAGGAGAAATAATCAAAAAAGCAGACGGTAATGAGGCAAGATATTATCTTGTTCCAGACACAATTTTATCAGTAAAAGATGGACAAAAAATTTCAGCGGGAGATGTTCTTGCTAGGCTTCCAAAAGAAACTTCAAAGACAAAAGATATAACTGGAGGATTGCCAAGAGTAGCAGAATTATTTGAAGCAAGAAGACCAAAAGATAGCGCAATTATAGCAGAGAACGATGGTGTTATTGAGTTTGGAAAAGAGGTGAGAGGCAAGCAAAAAATTTCAATAGTTTCCTCTAACGGAGAAACATCTAATTACCTTATACCAAAAGGCAAGCATGTAAATTTTAACCAGGGAGAAAAAATTAAAAAAGGTGAATACCTTTTAGACGGTAGCCCTGCTCCACATGATATTTTAAGAATTTTAGGTGTAGAAAAATTGACTGAATATTTTGTTACTGAAGTTCAAGAGGTTTACAGATTACAAGGAGTTGTAATTAACGATAAACACATTGAAACAATTGTTAGACAAATGCTAAAAAGAGTTGAAGTTAAAGATCCAGGCGACTCTGAACTATTAACTGGTGAAGTAATTGATTTATTAGATATTAATGAAATAAATGATAATTTAAGAAAAGAAAAAAAGAAACCCGTCATATTTGAAAGAGTGCTGCTTGGAATAACTAAAGCATCTTTACAAACAAATTCATTCATTTCTGCAGCATCATTCCAAGAGACTACTAGGGTCTTAACTGACGCATCAATAAAAGGAAAAACCGACACACTTGAGGGGCTGAAAGAAAATGTCATAGTAGGCAGATTGGTTCCAGCTGGAACAGGTCTTACAAAAATTGAGTGGGATAAACAAGCTAGAGAACAAGATAAAGTAAGATTAGAAGAGCTAAAAAAACAAGAGCTAGAATCTGCTGCTGCTGCGCCAGAACAGCCTTCACAAACCTAA
The DNA here is from genome assembly GCA_902632145.1 of uncultured Pelagibacteraceae bacterium. Lineage (GTDB taxonomy): Bacteria > Pseudomonadota > Alphaproteobacteria > Pelagibacterales > Pelagibacteraceae > Pelagilacustribacter. The sequence goes on from CACPBH010000003.1 coordinate 46,678, forward strand.
ATAAAGATTAGTAAAATATTGACTTTTACAAATTCGGTGTTAGTTTACGGCACATTTTGAATGTTAGAAGTAAGGTAGATTATAACTTTAAACACTAACAACAATTCTTAAAAAAGGTAAAACTTACCTATAACTTCAAAATTTATTATGCCGACAATTAATCAGTTGATTAAAAAAAGTAGAGTTAAACCTTTAGCTAGAAATAAAGTTCCGGCTCTTGAAAAACAGCCTTTAAAAAGAGGTGTTTGTGTTAAGGTTTATACAACTACTCCAAAAAAACCAAATTCGGCTCTTAGAAAAGTTGCAAGAGTAAGATTGTCAAATGGATTTGAAGTAACCGCTTATATTCCTGGAGAAGGACATAATCTTCAAGAGCACTCGGTTGTATTATTACGAGGCGGGAGAGTTAAAGATTTACCCGGAGTGAGGTATCATATACTCAGAGGTAATTTAGATACTCAAGGGGTGGCCAATCGTAAAAAAAGAAGATCATTGTACGGAACAAAAAAACCAAAATAATTTATGTCTAGAAAAAGAAAAGCACCTATTAGAAAAGTTTATCCTGACCCAAAATTTCATTCAGAAGTGGTTTCAAAGTTTATCAATTCAATAATGTATGATGGCAAGAGATCTACAGCGGAGAAAATACTCTATGATGCATTAGATATAATAAAGAAAAAAAATAATGAAGATCCACTAAAAGTTTTTAATAACGCAATAAGCAACGTAAAACCAAACCTTGAATGTAGATCAAGGAGAGTTGGAGGAGCAACTTATCAAGTTCCTGTTGAAGTTAAATCAAAAAGAGCTCAAGCTTTAGCTCTTAGATGGATAATGGAAGCAACTAGAAAACGAAAGAATAAGTCAATGGCTGAAAAATTATATGCAGAAATTTTGGATGCGTCACAGAATAAAGGATCAGCAATAAAAAAGAGAGAGGATACTCACAAAATGGCAGAGGCAAATAAAGCTTTTGCTCATTTCAGATGGTAAATTTATATGGCTAAGTACTCATTAGAAAAATATAGAAATATTGGTATCATGGCTCACATTGATGCGGGTAAAACGACTACAACAGAGAGAATTCTTTATTATACTGGAAAAAGTCATAAAATTGGAGAAGTCCATGATGGTGCTGCGACTATGGACTGGATGGAACAGGAGCAAGAAAGAGGGATAACAATTACTTCAGCAGCAACTACATGTTTCTGGAGAGATCACAGAATTAATATTATAGATACTCCAGGACACGTTGATTTTACTATTGAGGTAGAGAGATCTTTAAAAGTTCTTGATGGAGCAGTTGCTGTATTTGACGGAGTTGCGGGAGTTGAACCTCAATCTGAAACTGTGTGGAGGCAAGCAGACAAATATAAAGTTCCAAGAATCTGCTTTGTAAACAAATTAGACAGAACAGGGGCAGATTTTTATCGATGTGTTGAAATGATTAAAGAGAGACTTGGATGTAAACCTTTACCTTTACAATTACCTATTGGATCCGAGGCAGAATTAAAAGGAGTGGTGGACTTAGTGAAGATGAAAGGGGTTGTTTGGCAAAATGAAGATTTAGGTGCTAAATTTGATTACGTTGAAATTCCAGCAGATCTAAAAGAAAAAGCAGAAAAATATAGAAAAGATTTAGTAGAAACAGCTGTTGAGCAAGATGAAAAACTAATGGAGGCTTACTTAGAAGGTAAAGAACCTTCTGAAAGTGATTTAATTAAATGTGTGCGAAAAGGCACATTATCATTTGATTTTGTACCAATTTTAACTGGATCAGCTTTTAAAAATAAGGGAGTCCAACCTCTATTGGATGCAGTTATCGACTATTTACCAAGTCCGAGTGACCTTAGTTCCATCGAAGGAACCAAAGTTGGTTCTGAAGATAAAGTAACAATGAAATTCGATGAAAAAGAAAATTTTTCAGCTCTAGCTTTTAAAGTTGCTAATGATCCGTTCGTTGGATCTCTAACTTTTATAAGAATATATTCTGGAACATTAAACGCAGGAACCTCAGTATTAAATTCATCAAAAGATAAAGATGAGAGAATTGGCAGAATGCTTTTAATGCATGCAAACAGTAGAGAAGATATCAAACAAGCTACTACAGGTGATATTGTTGCTTTAGCTGGTTTGAAGCACACAGTTACAGGTCACACATTATGTGACTCTAAGAATCCTATTTTACTGGAACCGATGGAGTTTCCTGACCCAGTTATCGAAATAGCAGTAGAGCCTAAGACGAAAGGTGACCAGGAAAAAATGGGAGAAGCATTAGCAAGGTTAGCAAAAGAAGACCCATCTTTCAGAGTATCCTCAGATGAGGAGTCAGGACAAACAATAATCAAAGGCATGGGAGAATTACACTTAGATATAATTGTAGATAGAATGAAAAGAGAGTTTAAAGTCGAGGCAAACATTGGTGCTCCTCAAGTAGCCTACAGAGAAACTATATTAGGGTCTGCAGAAATGGAATATATACATAAAAAACAAAGTGGTGGCGCAGGACAGTTTGCCAAGGTTAAATTAGGTGTTGAACCTCTTGAGGCCGGCAAAGGAAGGGAAGTTGAAAATTTAATTAAAGGGGGTGCAATTCCCAAAGAATTTATTCCTGGAGTGGAAAAAGGAGTAGAAAGTGTTTCTGATAGTGGAATTTTAGCTGGCTTCCCTATTATAGATTATAAAGTCAAAATTTTAGACGGACTTCATCATGATGTAGACTCTAGTGTACTTGCTTTTGAAATTGCGAGCAGATTTTGCTTTAGAGAAGCTTGTCAAAAGGCTACTTTAAAATTATTAGAGCCAATGATGAAAGTCGAAGTTGTTACACCTGAAGAATTTATGGGCGATGTTATTGGAGATTTAAATAGTAGAAGAGGACAAGTTGGCTCAACTGAACCAAGAGGAAACGCAACTGCTATAAATGCAGTAGTCCCTTTGGCAAATATGTTTGGATATATAAATAATTTGAGATCATCTACTCAGGGGAGAGCGCAGTACACAATGCAATTCAGTCATTATGATAAAGTTCCACAAAATGTTCAAGATGAGGTAACAAAGAAATTAGCTTAATTATGGAAAATCAAAATATTAGAATACATTTAAAGGCATACGATAACAAGATCCTAGATTTATCAACTGAGGAAATTGTTAATACTGCTAAAAGAACTGGGGCTCAAGTCAAAGGACCTATCCCATTGCCTACTCGTATTGAGAGATATACAGTTTTAAGGTCTCCACACATAGATAAAAAAAGTAGGGAACAATTTGAGTCAAGAACACATAAAAGATTGATTGATATAATTGAACCTACTCCGCAGACTGTCGAAGCATTGATGAAACTTGATTTAGCATCGGGTGTAGATATAGAAATAAAGATTTAAACTTATGAGTATTGGATTAATAGGAAAAAAAATTGGTATGACTCGAGAATTCATGGAAACAGGTCAATCTGTTCCAGTCACAGTCATTAAAGTAGAGAAAGGTAGAGTTTTAGACGTGATTAACAAAGATAAAAGAGGATATAACGCTGTGAAAATTGGTTTTTTTAAAATTAAAAATTCAAAACTTTCTAAACAAATGAAAGGATACTTTGCTAAAAAAAATACAGAACCAAAAAAAATTTTAAAAGAATTCAGAGTTGCAAATAATGATCAATATAAAGAAGGAAATGAACTAGGTTTGGAAATTTTTAAAGATAAAAAGTTTGTTGATGTAAAATCAAAAACTATTGGTAAAGGGTTTGCAGGAGTGATGAAAAGATGGAATTTTGGAGGATTAAGAGCCTCTCATGGTGTATCTGTATCACATAGATCACATGGATCTACGGGACAAAGACAAGATCCTGGTAAAGTATTCAAAGGAAAAAAAATGGCAGGACATATGGGTGATAAATTAAGAACAATGTTAAATTTAGAGATTGTTAAATCAGATTTAGAAAACAATCTTTTATATTTGAAAGGATCAATACCAGGATCAAAAAATTCAACAGTTATATTGAGAGAGTCGATTAAAAATGTGAGCAAGAAAACAATAAAAGAAAAAAACGAAGCCAAAGTAAAAGCAGCAGCAGCTAAAAAAGGAAAAAAATAAATGAAAATTCCAATTTTAAATATTGATGGAACAAAAGGTAGCTCTGTAGAAATATCAGATAAATTAGTTAACTTAAAAGTTAATCATAAACTAATAAAATATGTAATTGATTGGCAATTAAATCACGCCAAACCAAGAACAGCAAAAACAAAACAAAGAAATCAAATTACAGGCTCAACAAAAAAAATCGTAGCTCAAAAAGGTAGTGGCGGCGCTCGTCACGCAAGTAAGAAAGCACCAATATTTGTAGGTGGTGGTGTAGCTCATGGACCTAAAGGAGCTGTTTATAAAAATAAAAAGATAAATAAGAAAGTAAGAAAACTTGCACTAGCTCAAACTTTATCAAAGAAAAATTTAGATAAAAATCTGTATATTTTAGCTGATGTAAAAAAAGAAATTAAAAAAACTAAAGAATTTAATAAGTTCTTGTTAAAAAATAAGTTAAAAAATATCTTAATTATATCAGATGAGGACTCACTTAAAAATATTAATAAGTCTGCGAGAAATATAAAAGATTTAAAATTGATAAAGCATGAAGGGACTAACATTTATGATCTTTTCAAATATAAAAATGTAATTATTACATCTACATCTGTAAAAAAAATTCAAGAAAGAGTTCTAAATGAAAAAAATTAATTATATAGATTCAATTAGATACCCAATAATTACTGAGAAGGCCACGATTCTATCTGAACAAAATAAAACAGTTTTTAGAGTTCATGATAAGGCTAATAAAAAAAATATAAAAAAAAATATTGAAAAATTATTTAAGGTAAATGTAGTGAAAATTAATATTATAAACCAAAAAACTAAAATAAAGATGAAACAAGGCAAAAAATCTTATAAGCACGGATATAAAAAAGCTATTGTTACTTTAAAAAAAGGACAAAGTATTGATCTAACAACAGGAATATAATTTATGGCATTAAAAACCTTCAAACCCTACACAAAGTCTACAAGAGGAACAGTTGTTTTAGACAAAAGTAATTTATGGAAAGGTGCACCATATAAGCCTTTAACTAAAGGACAAAACTTTACAGGTGGAAGAAATAATAATGGAAGAATTACTTCTAGACATATTGGCGGAGGCTCAAAACACAAATATAGGATTGTAGATTTTTTCAGAAAAAAACACAACGTTGTCGGTACCGTTGAAAGAATTGAGTACGATCCAAATAGGACAGCTTATATTGCATTGATTACTTATACCGATAAAGAAAAATCTTATATCATTTGTCCTCAGGGATTAAAAGTAGGTGACAAA
>CACPBH010000004.1 GCA_902632145.1 uncultured Pelagibacteraceae bacterium
GAAAATTATACGGCATTTCAATTGACAAAAACTCTGTCCATGGTTCTGACTCCTCAGATAACGCTAAAAAAGAGATAAACTTTTTTTTTAATAACTAGCTCTAAAAATTTTTATAAGCGCCTCTGGATACGCGCTGTATTCAAGATTTTGAGTTCTTTTCTTTAAATCTGACAAATTCGAATTTAGCATTATATAAAAACTTTTTTGAGCAATAATTCTTCCTCCATCGAGTTTCTCATTCACAAAATGCACAGTGCATCCAGTCTTTATTTCTTTCGTTTTTAATATTCTTTTATATGTATTTAATCCTTTAAATTTTGGCAAAAGAGAAGGGTGAATATTAACGACTTGTTTTTTAAATGATCTTAAAAAATTTTTTGAAATTATTTTCATATATCCTGCTAGACATATAATATTTATTTTATATTTATTTAGATTATTCAAAATAATGGACTCAAAAAATCTAAACCTTGTATTAACAATTATGCATGGAATTGAGTGTTTTTTTGCAAAATTAACCCCTCTTGCTTTAGGATTATTTGAAACAACTAACTTAATTGAAATTGGAAAATTATAATCTCTCGACCTTTTTAAAAGATTTTTTAAGTTTGACCCCTCTCCAGAAATAAAGACACAAGCATTTTTTTTTACCATTTTAAAGAATTTAATAAATTTATTTTTTTTGAACTATTAGTGATTTTTCCTATTTCGTAAGGCAAATATTCTTTTGAAAAAAAACTAGTTATTTTTTTGACATTTTTTTTTGGCACAATTAAACAAAAACCAACTCCACAATTAAAAGTATTAAGCATTTCTTTGTCTGAAATATTCTTGCTTTTTATCCACTTAAAAATCTTCTTTACTTTGATTTTTGATAAATCAATTTTCAGTGAAAATTTTTCTGGAACAGATCTGAGTAAATTTTCTATAAGACCACCACCTGTGATATGCGCACAGGCATTTATGTAATTTTTTTTTACCAGTTTTAAGATTTCTGATGAATAAATTTTTGTAGGTACAAGTAATTCATCTTTAATTTTATTTGATATTTTATTTCTTTTTAAAATTGATCTAACTAAAGAGTACCCATTCGAATGTACACCGCTTGATGGAATCGCCAAAATTATATCGTTAACTTTAACTTTTCCTTTACCTAAGATTTTTTTTTTAGATACTATGCCAACGCTAAAACCTGCTAAATCAAAATCATTATTTTTGTAAATTCCTGGCATTTCGGCTGTTTCTCCACCGATTAAATCACACTTAGATAATTCACATCCTTTTAGGATACCTTTAAGGATTTTTTTTGTTTTATTTATATTTAATTTACCAGTTGCGATATAATCTAAAAAAAATAGTGGTTTAGCTCCTTGAACAATTAGATCATTTACACACATCGCTACAAGATCAATTCCAATAGTATCATACTTTTTATATTTATTTGCTAAATCCAATTTTGTACCAACTCCGTCAGTGCAAGAGACAATTACTGGATCCTTAATTTTAATATTGCTGATATCAAACAAAGATCCAAAGCCTCCAATATTGTCTTTGTAAATTGAATTTTTCGTTTTTTTGCCAACTTTTTTAGATAATCTATTAATATGTTGAACAAACTTATTAGCTAATGAAATATTAACACCACTTTTTTTGTAACTATTTTGCATTTTTTTCATTAATAAAATGATATTTATTTTTTATGAAAAGTTTTAAATATTTAGTTTTTATTCTAGTTATTTTTTTAAAAACTGGAAATGTTTTGTCTGAAAGTACATTGTTTAATGTTAATAATGTTGAAATTTCTGGTAATCTTACTGCGAATAATCAATTTTTTGTAAATGAAGCAATTAAAAAAGGGTTTAATGAGATGATGAATAGAGTTTTACTAGATAAAGACGCAAATAAACTTAAAAATTTAAGTTTAGATAAAATAAATAATTTAGTCTCTTACTATCAAATCATCGAGACAGCAGAAGATCGAGTATCTAGTAAACTTATAAAAAAATACAACATTTTTTTTGACAAAGAAAAAGTACATAATCTATTTTATAATTTTGAAATTTCTTACTCTGATATAAATCAGAACGAAATATATTTTTTACCAATTCATAAAAAAAATAATCAACTTTTCGTATATAATCAAAATTATTTCTATGAGAAGTGGAATGAAACAGATGATAATGAGCTTATAGAATTTATTTTACCCTTAGAAAAAATAGAGGTTCTTAGAAATATCAATGATTATCAAGACAATTTGTTTGATCTTGATCTTAAAAATATTTTTAAAGAATATTCAAAAAAAAATTTCGCGTTGATAATTATAGACGAAAATATTTCAGGTAAAAATAAAATTTTCCTTAAAACAAACATTATGGGAAAAAATATAAATAAAAGTTTTATTTTAAAAAATACGAAAAAAAAAAATACAAATTATTATGACGATATAATCATTAAAGCCAAAAAAGAAATAACAAATTTAGTAAAATCGCAAAACTTAATCGATATAAGAACTCCTTCTTTTATTAATATTAAGTTTTTTATGGATAAAAAAAATAATTTAGTTGAACTAGATAAAAGAATAAAAAAAATTGATCTTATTGAAAATTTATATTTCTTAGAAATTAATAGAAAATATGTACTTCTTAAAATAAAATACTTAGGAAAAATAAATAAAATTATAGATCAATTAAAAAGTCAAAATATTTTATTAGAATTAAAAAATGACCAGTGGAGTATTAAAATAATTTAATGAGTCAATTAATTTTCAAATTTCCCTTTAAAACAGAATACTATAAACAAGATTTTTTTGTTTCTAGTAACAATTTTTCAGCTTATAAATTAATCGAGAGTTGGCCAAACTGGTCTAGTAAATGGCTAAACGTTTTTGGAGCGCCTGGATCGGGAAAAACTCATCTAACTAAAATTTTGGAAAAAAAGATTAAAAGTGTTAAACTATTTTCTTCTAAGGATGTAGATGATAACACGATATCTATTTTAGAAAACTTTGAATGTATCATAATTGATGACTTTAAAAATGATATAGACCAGAAATTATTATATTCACTATTAAATCAATCAAAACAATTAGAGAAATATATTTTGATAAATAGTTTAAAGCCTCTAAAAAATTTTCAATTTCAAACAAGTGATTTAAAGTCGAGAATCAATAGTTTTTTGCCTATTGGTATAGAATTACCTACAGATGATTTATTAAAAGTTATTATAATGAAGTCTTTCTCTGACAAACAAGTTAATCTTGAACCAAAATTATGTGATTACATAATAAAAAACGTTGATAGATCTTATGAAAAAATGATCAAATTTTTAAAAGATGTAGATGAATTATCATTATCATCTGGAAAATCGATAAATATTAATTTAATAAAAAAAGTAATAAATAAATAATGAATAAATTCAGAACTCATACTTGTGCAGAATTGAGCGAAAAAGATATTGGTAAAAATATTTTTTTATCAGGTTGGATACACAGAAAACGAGATCATGGTAATTTATTATTTATTGATTTAAGAGATCATTATGGGGTCACACAATGTGTTGTTGAAAATAATGATAAGAGTTTTCCTATACTTGAAAAAATGCGTCCAGAGTCTGTGGTAAAAATTTCAGGAAAAGTAGTTAAAAGATCTGTAGGGACTGAAAATTTAGATTTGAAAACTGGGAAAGTGGAGGTAAGTATTAAAGAAGTAGAAATACTCTCAGAAGCAAACGAGTTACCAATACCAGTTTTTGGTGAGCAAGATTATCCAGAGGATTTGAGACTTAAGTTCAGATTTTTAGATCTGAGGCGTTTTGAAATGCAAAAAAATATTATTTTAAGATCAAAAGTTATTTCATTCATAAGAAATGAAATGCTTAAACTTGGGTTTCTTGAGTATCAAACACCTATTTTAACCTCTTCAAGCCCAGAGGGCGCAAGAGATTTCTTAGTGCCAAGTAGATTGAGTCCAGGAAAATTTTATGCATTACCCCAAGCTCCTCAACAGTTCAAACAGTTAATTATGGTGTCTGGTTTTGATAAATATTTTCAAATAGCCCCATGTTTTAGAGATGAAGATGCGCGAGCAGATAGAAGTCCTGGTGAATTTTACCAGTTAGATTTAGAGATGTCATTTGTAGAGCAAGAAGATGTTTTTAATGTTGTTGAGAAATTAATGGTAAATGTATTTAAAGAGTTTTCTGAAAAAAAAATTGTTTCAGAGAAGTTTCCCCGAATATCATTTCAAGAAACAATGAAAAAATATGGTACTGATAAACCTGACCTAAGAAATCCATTAATCATTCAAGATATTACCTCCTTATTTCATAGAGCTGATGTAAAATTTGAAATTTTTAATAAAATGGTAAAGAACGGTGCAGTGGTTAGATGCATAGTAACAAAAGAGACTAAAGATAAACCAAGAAGTTTTTTTGATAACATTGATAAATGGGCAAAAGATCAAGGTGCTTCTGGTTTAGCTTACTTTTCTTTAGTAAAAGAAAATAAAATTCTTGGCAAAGGACCAGTTGGAAAATTTTTTAGCGAAGAGTCTCTTAAAGAGCTTATACAAAACTCCAATGCCGATGTAGGAGATAGTATTTTCTTAGCTTGCGGTAAAGAAAAAGAAGTGGAGCGAATTTTATCAGTTGCAAGAGATAAAATTGCAAAGGACTTAAATTTGGTTGATGAAAATAAGTTCGCTTTCTGTTGGATTGTTGATTATCCCATGTTCGAATTAGACGAAAAATCAAAGAAAATTGTTTTTAGCCACAACCCATTTTCTATGCCCCAAGGTGAAATTAAAGATTTAAATTTTAATAAACCTTTAGAAATGAAAGCTTATCAATATGATATTGTTTGTAATGGGGTTGAGCTTTCATCGGGGGCTATAAGAAATCATATTCCAAGTCTTATGTATAAGTTATTTTCAATTGTCGGCTATGATAAAAACAAAGTAGAAGAAAAATTTAGCGGAATGATAAACGCTTTAAGTTATGGCGCACCTCCACATGGAGGTATAGCACCTGGTATAGACAGAATAGTGATGTTGCTGGCTAATCAAAAGAACATTAGAGAAATAACTTTATTTCCAATGAATCAAAACGCTCAGGATTTAATGATGAAAGCTCCATCAAAAGTTGAAGATAAAATGTTAAAAGAATTAGGAATAAAAATCGATTTAAAAAAAAATTAATTTTTACTTTTTAAATTTATTCTAACATCGGAAAGATCAACTAGTTTCTCTTCATAATTGCTTCTTACAAATCCTTTTGATGTGATATTTTTCACAATTTTTAAGAATTTATCGTCAGTGCTTTCGATATTATTATTTTTAGCTCTTGCTATTGAAGGGGTGTGAGCTAACTCTTCTTTCCCAAGATATGAAATTGCTAGTTCCCTAAAAACATAGTCAAGTATAGATGACGCGCTTAAAATTCTATCATTCCCTATTACATTTCCTGATGGCTCGAATTTTGTATCAATAAACGCATCGACATATTCTTCTAGGGGAACTCCATACTGTAATCCTAAAGATATAGCTATAGCAAAGTTATTCATCATAGCTTTTACAAGTTCGCCTTCTTTGTTTGTATCAATAAATATTTCTCCTATTTTTCCATCATCGTATTCACCTGTATGTAGATAAACCTTGTGATTTCCAATTTGAGATTTTTGAATATAACCTTTTCGCCTATCTGGCATCTTGAATCTCAAGTTATTTTTATTTTTTGTCCCTACTAAACCCTCTGGTTCATTCTGTTTATTTTTTGATATCTTATTAGATAAATTATTAATAATTGGATTATTAATTTTAAAATTTTTATCATTATCATCTTTCTTTTCCCCAACTTTTTTGGTTTTCCTGTTGTTTAATTTGACGTCAATTACTTGAACATCACCATCTGTTCGGCTGTCAATTTTAGATAATTCTTGGTCATTTAAGTTATCCAATTTATGCACGGTTTTAAATGTGCAAGTATAGTAGGTTTCAACGATAAATTTTTTCATAAATTAATGGAATCTGTACTATGATAGATATATATTATTGAAGTGAGTGTCTATTTTATAATGAATACAATTAATAATTGTGTGGATTTAAAAATTCAAATATGAAAATTTTTTTTACTTGGTGGAATAAGCAAACTATTGGAACTTTTATAAAAACTTTTTTTACTGGAAGATTAGTGGGGAAAGATGATTACGGAAATAAGTATTACAAAAATAAAAATGATGAAAGATGGGTAATTTATTCGTCTGAAATAGAAGCAACGAAAATAACTACAGATTGGTACTTATGGATGCATCATACAATAGACAAAATTCCGAACGATAAATTAGAAAAAAAATATCTATGGCAAAAAAAACACTCTGAAAACAAAACAGGCACAGAACAGAAATATAAACCTATAAAAATAAGTAAAAAAAATGATAAAAAAAAATACGCTTCATGGAAATAATCTTAAATATCTAATAATTTTAATTTCATTTATATTTATGTTTTCAGCATTTGCAGATAACAAAATAACAAGTTCGCCGTTGATAAATCTTGAAAAATTAAAACCAAGCTTTGAAGAAACAGGAACTGATAATCAAAATATTTTGAGCAATAAACAGATAAAAAATAAAAAAAAAACAAATAATACCCAAATTAAATATAATGCGGTATTGATTGGGTTAGATAAAATTACGGCTAAATCTTCACAAATTTTTGTAAAATTTAATGAGGTAAAAAAATTTGGTCCTTTGGAAATTAAAATACTTAAATGCGGTAAAGTAGAAAATAATAATATTTTAGATGATGTGGCTTATATGCAAGTAAAAGATCTGTCTAAAAATGAAAACGAAAAAGTATTTATTTTTAATGGGTGGACATTTGCTTCAGATCCAAATTTAACTCCATTTGACCATGCAATTTACGATTTACAACTTGTAAATTGTCAAGTCTAAAAAAATTTTTCTTTAGAAAGCCAATTAGTATCAAAATCAGATTCGATAAATTTTTTATGATTTAAAATCTTCTTATGTAATTCAATAGTAGTGGTAATTCCCTCTAGAACAAATTCATCTAAAGATCTCAGAGTTCTTTGAATTGCCTCGGTTCTATTTCTGCCTTTACAAATTACTTTAGCAATTAAACTATCGTAGTAAGGTGTTATTTTACATCCTTGAAATATTGAACCGTCTACTCTTGTTCTAAAGCCAGAGGGTTGGTGACATACGTTAATCACGCCTGGACTAGGTTGAAAATTTAAAACTGGATTTTCTGCATTTATTCGACATTCAATTGAATGACCTCTGGGTTTTATATCACTTTGTTTAAGAGCTGTTTCACCTGTAAAAGCTATCCATAGTTGCTCTTTTACAATATCAATACCGGTTTGAACCTCTGTGACTGGATGTTCTACTTGAACTCTAGTGTTCATTTCCAAAAAATAAAATTTTCCATTCTCATAAATAAATTCAACCGTACCTGCACCTTCATAATTAATTTGTTCAACCATTTTTACAGTTTTGTTCAAAAGGTCTTCTCTTTGACTATCTGTTAGCACTGGGCTAGGAGTTTCTTCAATTAATTTTTGGTGTCTTCTTTGAACTGAACAATCTCTTTCTCCTAAATGTACAGTTTTATTTTTCCCAGACATAATTTGTACCTCAATATGTCTTGGATTTTTAAAATATTTTTCTATGTATAATTCATCTTTTCCAAAAAATTTTTTAGCTTCTGATTTTGCAGTGAGAAATAAATTTTCTAAATCACTTTCTTCCTCCACAATTTTCATCCCTTTTCCTCCTCCTCCACCTGCAGCTTTAATTAAAACTGGGTATCCAATTTCTTTACAAATAGATTTAGCTTCTGAAAGAGATTTTACTTCCCCTTCAGATCCCTCAATTACTGGAAGACCATACTTTTTTGCTATTCTTTTTGCTTGAATTTTATCCCCCATCTTGGAGATTATTTCTGCGCTTGGTCCGATAAATTTAATACCATGTTTATTAACGATCTCAGAAAATTTTGCGTTTTCAGAAAGAAATCCATAACCTGGATGTATTGCCTCTGCTCCAGTTAAGTCAACAGCAGACATTATTGAAGGGATGTTTAGATAACTATTTTGAGGCTGATGAGAACCGATACAAACACTCTCGTCCGCAAGCCTTACATGCATTGAGTCGGCATCTACATCGGAATGTACAGCAACGGTATTAATACCCCATTCTTTACATGCTCTTATAACTCTTACAGCGATCTCGCCTCTGTTAGCAATTAAAACTTTTTTGAACATTTTTTAATTCAGAATTACTAAAGTTTGTCCGAACTCAACAGGTTGTCCATCCTCAACGAGAATTTTTTTTACTTCACCGTCGCTAGTTGAAGGCACGTGATTCATAGTTTTCATTGCTTCAACTATCATCACTGTTTGTCCTTTTTTAATCTTATCTCCAATTTTAATAAATTTCTTTGCTCCTGGTTCAGGAGCTAAATATGCGGTACCTATTATAGGTGATTTAATCCTAATTCCTTCACTATCCTCCGAATTTTTTAAAACAGATTTGTTTGGTGAAACTACTGCTCCAGTTTTAAAACTTTCAACTCCTTTTGATGCTTTAGAAACCTTTATTTTAGTTTGTCCATCCTGATATTCTAATTCGGTGAGATTGAAATCTTTTAGATGATCTACTAATTCTTTAATTAATTTTTTATCTATTTTCATTATCTAAATATTTTTTCATTGCCTCTAATGCCATTATATAACCATGAACACCAAACCCACAAATTACACCGTTAGCAACATTGCTAATAAGAGATTTATGTCTAAAATCTTCTCTATTATAAATATTAGTTATATGCAATTCAATAATTGGAAATTTAATAATTTTTAAAGCATCATGAATAGCCACCGATGTATGTGTATAACCACCAGCGTTTATTATTAAACCATTTTGATCTTTTCTTGAATTTTGTATTTTTTCCACAATTTCTCCCTCAATATTTGATTGATAAAAAGAAATAATAAAATTGTTTTTACTTGCAAATTTCTCACAATTTTTTTCAACTTCACTAAGTGAGAAGCTACCATATTGATTTTTCTCTCTCTCGCCTAAAAGGTTGAGATTTGGACCATTAAGAATTATAATTTTTTTCATTAGTTTTTAATATTAAAATTGATTAGCTCAATTATGGCAAAAATACAATTAAATGGAAAGAAAATCACTATAAAATTAAAATTTACTATAATGGATTTATTAATTAAGTATAATTTAGATAAAAAGAAAATAGCAGTCGAGTACAATGGCACTATCATTCCTAAATCGGAGTATAAAAAAAAGTATTTAAAAAATAATGACTCTTTAGAAATAGTTCATTTTATAGGAGGAGGTTAAATTGAAGAGTGATTTTTTAAAAATATCTAAAACTAAATTAAAATCAAGATTAATCGTTGGTACTGGAAAATATAAAAGTTTTAAAGAAACCGCAAATGCTATTAAAGCCTCTGGTGCAGATATGATAACTGTTGCTGTAAGACGTGTGAATATTGTAGATAAAAGAAAACCAATGCTCACAGATTACTTGAATCAAAAAAAAATAAAATTATTACCTAACACTGCTGGATGTTACACTTCTGATGAAGCTTTAAGAACTTTAAGGTTAGCTCGCGAAATGGGTGGTTGGAAGTTGGTCAAACTAGAAGTTTTAGGTGATAAAAAAACTCTTTATCCTAATATGATGGAAACAATTCTTTCAACAAAAATTCTCGTCAAAGAGGGTTTTAAAGTAATGGTTTATTGCACAGACGATCCATCATTAGCAAAGAAACTAGAAGACTGTGGGGCTTCGGCTATCATGCCATTAGCTTCTCCTATTGGTTCCGGTCTTGGGTTTCAAAATACAGAAAATATCTCTTTAATCATTAAACAAGCTAAAGTGCCTGTAATCGTTGATGCAGGAATTGGGACCGCCTCAGATGCTACTATTGCTATGGAATTAGGTTGCGATGGAGTATTAATAAATAGTGCAATCGCTAATGCGAAAAAACCAATTTTAATGGCTAGAGCTTTTAAAGACGCAGTTATTTCAGGAAGAAATGCTTTTTTAGCCGGGAGAATGAAAAAAAATATTTTTGCTTCGCCTAGTTCACCTTTAAAAGGTTTAATTTAATTTCTTTTTTCTTCTCACCCATAAAGTTCTTAAATTTTTTTTTATTTTTGTTTTTTTTGAGGGTGTCTTTACTTTCTTTGTCTGTTTTATTTCTCTTATCTTAACTTTCTTCTCTAAAACTTTTAATTTTATTCCGTTAAAATTTTCTACTTTATTAATTAATTTTTTTGATTTGTTTAATAAATCAATCCTATATTCTGGAATAATGAACTTATCGTCAGATAATATTTCAATTTTTAATGAATATTTTTTTTGAAAAAGTTTTAATTCCTCAATAAGATTATTCTCAATAAAAAGCTTTACTTTTTCAGGAACGTATGTTTTTAAAATTTTAACTTTCTCAGTAAATGCCAAATATTGTATTTTTTTACATATTTTTTGAGCAAATGACCCAAGTGATAATTGAGTTTCCCATTTGATGGAGCCTTCTCTTAATCTCTGTCTTGTCATTTCTAAAAGTCCGAAATTACTTATTTTTCCAATTTGAATTCTAGCTCTATCTTTTCTGATGCTTTCTCTCATTTTTCTCTCAACTATACGTCTGTTATAAAAATTAATCATATCGATAAAATCTATTACAATTAATCCTGATAAATCTCTTAGCTTAATCTGGTGGGCGATTTCCTCTGCAGCTTCTAAATTTGTATTAAGTGCAGTTTTTTCAATATTAATTTGTTTAGTTGACTGCCCAGAATTAATATCTATGGAGACTAAAGCTTCTGTGGGATTAATGACTAAATATCCACCCGATTTAAGTTTTACAGTAGGCTCAAAAATATTATTTAGCTCTTTTTCAATGTTTGCGTCATGAAACAAAGGTATTTTGCCTCGGTATTTTTTAATATTTTTTACATTTTTTGGCATTAAATCTTTCATAAATTTTTTTGCTTTCTGGTATGCATCATTTCCCTCAATATAAATATTTTTTGTTTCGTTATCATAAATATCTCTCAAGGTTCGCTTAATAATATCTCCCTCTTCATAAACCAAAGATGGAGCATTGGACTCAAGAGCTTTTTCTTTAATTGCGTCCCATGTTTTCAATATACTTTGAAAATCTTTTTCTATTTCATTTCTTGTTTTATTTGCACCCGCAGTTCTTACAATTACACCCATGGTGTTCGGTATGCTTATATCATTGAGGATATCTCTTATTTTTTGTCTATCTGAAGAATTAAATATTTTTCTAGATATGCCCCCACCTTTTGGTGTGTTAGGCATTAGCACCATATATTTTCCAGCCAAAGAGATAAAAGTTGTAAGTGCTGCACCTTTTTGCCCTCTTTCCTCTTTTATTACTTGTACAAGAATTACCTGACCAGGTTTTATAACTTCTTGAATCCTATACCTTTTAATTCCAAACGAGGTTTTTACTTCATCTCTAAATTTTCTTTTTTGTTCAATTTCTTTATTGTTTGTATTACTACTATTTTTTATATTATCCTCGGACTTAACTATTGTTTCTTCCTCATCATTTTTATGATCGATATTCTCAATTGAATTATTAACGTCAGAATTTTCCTCGGCATTATCTACAGTTTTATTCTTTAAATCTTCTCTAATTTTTTCTTCTGCAATTCTAATTCTCTCTTTATCTTCAGAAGGGAGTTGATAGTAGTCAGATTGAATATCATTAAATGCGAGAAAACCATGTCTATTTCTACCGAAATTAACAAACGCAGCCTGAAGCGAAGGTTCGACTCTACTAATTGTTCCTAAATATATGTTATTTTTAAAATTTAAATTATTTTTATCTTCAAATTCATATTCTTCAATTGAATTTTCTGATTTAAGCACAATTCGTGTTTCATTAGGATGCGATGCATCAATGTATAAATTTTTTTCCATTTTAGTTGAATTCCTTTTAATTTTTTGAAATCTGTGAATTTTAAATATGTCATATCTTTATTTTATACAATTTTTCAGATAAATACAGTCAATTAAATTCTTAATGCCTAAAGAAAGTCAAATTTATTAATAAAATAGGTTTATGTTTAAATTTATTAACTTTTCAGCAAAGTTTCTTATCTTATTTGCAATAATTCTACTTATTTTTAGTTTGTCTACACTATGGTATTTTTCTATAGGGCTTCCTGACTATAAAAAATTGTCAAATTATCAACCACCGATTTCTAGTAGAGTTTATTCACAGGATGGTAAACTAATCGCTGAGTATGCCTTACAGAAGAGGTTGTTTGTTCCATATGAGTCAATACCTGAAAAAGTTATAAATTCCTTTTTATCAGCAGAAGATAAAAATTTTTTTAATCACCCGGGTATAGATGCAAAAGGTATTTTGAGAGCAATATTCAATAATCTTAAAAATATTTCACAGAATAAAAGATTAGAGGGAGCATCTACAATTACACAACAAGTAGCAAAAAACTTTCTCTTAACTAATGAAGTTTCAATGAAAAGAAAAATAAAAGAAGCTATATTAGCCTTTAGAATTGAGAGAGCTTATTCAAAAGAAAGAATTTTAGAATTATATTTGAACCAAATTTATCTTGGTCAAGGAACCTACGGTATTGCCGCAGCAAGTTTAGAGTATTTTGATAAATCAATCAAAGAATTAAGCTATCCTGATGCTGCACTTCTTGCTGCTTTACCAAAAGCCCCAAGTAAATATAATCCTTACAGGTATCCTGATGTTGGAAAATTTAGAAGAAATTTAGTATTAAAAAATCTTAAAGATAATAATTTTATCACAAAAAAAGATCTTGAGTTATTTCAAAACTCAAACTTGAACCTAAAAAAAAGAAAAATTGAGATTGTAAATGAGGCTAACTCTTATACAGAGGAAGTGAGAAGATCAGTGAATGAAAACTATGGCTTTGAAAAATTATATTCTCAGGGCTTGAGTATCAAAACACCTCTGAATATAAACTATCAAATCCAAGCTTTAAAATCTTTGCGAGAAGGAATTGAAGATTATGATAGAAGAAGAGGCTGGAGAGGCGCAATAACAAATAAACTTAATGATAAAAATTGGAAAAATAAAATTGAAAAATATAAATTAGACCCAACTTTATCATGGCATTTTGCCGAAATTATTAGCGTAGACAACGATAAAGTAAATTTCAAAACTATAAAACAAAATAAAAAAAATGCCGTCTCTAACCAAATATTATTTGATGATTTAAAATGGATTATCCCAAAAAAAAAAACAATTTCCGATAAACTTAAAGTTGGTGATATAATTTTTGTAAAAAAAAATGGCGATAGATGGAAATTAAAACAATACCCTAAGGTCAATGGAGGCATAGTCGCAATAGAACCGTTTACAGGGGATGTTAAAGCTTTGGTTGGAGGATTTAATTATAAATCAAGTGAATTTAATAGAGTAACTCAAGCAAAAAGGCAACCTGGTTCTGCTTTTAAACCAATTGTTTATGCAGCCGCTTTAGAAAATGGATTTGCTCCCAACACTATAATCTTAGACGCTCCTTTTGTAGAAAGTCAAGGAGTGGGATTAAAAAACTGGAAACCTGAAAACTATGGAAAAAAATTTTATGGACCAACTACATTGAGAAAAGGAATTGAGTATTCAAGAAACTTGATGACAGTCAGAATCGCTAAAATACTAGGTTTAAATAAAATTTTTGATTTATCTAAAAAATTAAATGTTTATGAAGAAATACCTGAGCTATTATCTGTATCGCTAGGTGCCGCTGAAACAAGTTTAATTAATTTAACATCTGCTTACGCTCCATTTGTTAATGGTGGAATTAAGATTGAACCAAAACTCATTTCTAGAATCCAAGATAGAAGAGGAAAAACAATTTTTTCGACAAAAAGTAGAGAGTGTTTAGGTTGCGATAAATTTATAAATGGCTCTGATGAATACCCAATTATTAAAAATATGAATGAGAGAGTGATGAGTGAGGAAACTGCATATCAAATGGTCACAATTTTAAATGGTGCTGTTAAAAGAGGTACAGCAAAAAAATTAAAATCTCTTAAAGTACCAATAGCCGGAAAAACTGGCACAACAAATGATAATTATGATGCATGGTTTATAGGGTTTACGTCAAATTTAGTTGTTGGAGTTTATATTGGATTTGATAATCCAAAAACCTTGGGAAAATTTGAAACTGGTTCAAAGGTAGCATTACCTGTATTTAAAAATTTTATTGAAAATTCACTATTTAAAGAGGATTTTGATGAGTTTAAAATACCTAAAAATATTTATCTTACCTCTCTAAACTATGATACAGGTCAAAAATCTTCACTTAAAGATAAGAATATTATCATCGAGGCCTTAAAATTAAAAGATATTAACAATTTAAATAATAACGACTTAATATCAATTAATGATCGTGATACATTGATAAAATTTAGACAGTTTTACTAATGGAAAATATTGAAAATAAATTATTAAAAATAGAAGGTACTCTTAAAAATATAAGGGGGTATCTTTGATAAAAACAAGGTAAAAGATAAACTTGAAGAGATAGAAAAAACACTACAGCAAGAAAATTTCTGGAAAAATAAAGATATTGTAAAAAAGACGGTAAAACAAAAAAAAATTTTTGAAGAAATTCTCTCATCCTATAATAATTATTTTTTAGAAACATCTAATATAAAAGATTTATTTAAACTGGCCTCAGAAGAAAAAAATGAGGAAATAATAAAAGATTGTAATGATAAAATAGATGAAATTCAGAGCAATCTTAAAAAAATTGAGATCAGCTGTTTTTTGTCAGGCGAAAACGATGAGTTGAATATATTTTTAGAAATACACGCTGGAGCAGGTGGCACCGAAAGTCAAGACTGGGC
This sequence comes from uncultured Pelagibacteraceae bacterium, assembly GCA_902632145.1. Lineage (GTDB taxonomy): Bacteria > Pseudomonadota > Alphaproteobacteria > Pelagibacterales > Pelagibacteraceae > Pelagilacustribacter. The sequence goes on from CACPBH010000004.1 coordinate 14,934, forward strand.
CGATATGTTAAGGCGTATGTATATGAAATGGTTTGATAAGAAAGGGTATAAATATCAGATAATAAGTGAACATAAAGGAGAAGAGGCTGGCATTAAATCTTCAACAATCAAAGCCGAGGGAAACTACTTATATGGTTTAATGAGAGCAGAGTCAGGCGTACATAGGTTAGTAAGAATATCTCCATTTGATAGTGGAGCTCGAAGGCACACCAGTTTTGCTAGCGTATGGGTCTATCCTTCAATTGATGATGATATTAAAATTCAAATTGATGAAAAAGATTTGAGAATAGATACCTACAGGTCTAGTGGCGCAGGAGGACAACATGTAAATACTACTGATAGTGCTGTAAGAATAACACATTTACCAACAAAAATTGTAGTTCAGTGTCAAAATGAGAGATCTCAACATAAGAATAAAGAAACTTGTTTTAAGATGTTGAGAGCGAGATTATATGAAAATGAAATGCAAAAAAGAGAAGAAGAAAACCAAAAAGAACTAAATGCCAAAACAGATATTGGCTGGGGCCATCAAATTAGGTCTTACGTGTTGCAGCCATATCAATTAGTAAAAGATTTAAGGAATAAATTAGAAAGTACAAATCCATCAAGCGTATTGGATGGAAATATAGATTTATTTATTGAGGAAGGAATAAAAAATAAATAATGAATAAACTAATTACAGTAGTTTTTTCACTTGTTTTCATCTTAATAATCTCATTAATAGTTATCCTATCAACAACAGGAATAAAAACTGAAAAATTCAATAATTTTATTTCACAAAAGATAAAAGAAAATAATAAAAAAATTGAACTAGATTTAGAGGTAATACAGTTTAAGCTAGATATTAAAGAAGTAAGTTTATTCTTAGAAACAGATAGACCAAAAATTTATTACAGAAATATTTTAATTCCATCAAGTAAAATTAAAGTCTACTTAGACTTTTTATCAATTTTTAAATCTGAGGTAAAAATAAAAAAGGTAAATTTAAGTTTAGATCAAATCAGTGTTAATCAATTAAAAATTCTTTCAAAATCTTTTAAGCCCTCGAATTTTCAGAGTTTCGTGAAAAATAAGCTCATCGAAGGAAGAATTGATTCAGAAATTGAGTTTTATTTAGACAAAGGTAATACACTAAATAATTTTATTGCAAGAGGACAAGTTTCAGATTTAAGAATAGGAATTTCCAAAGATTTGGAATTAAAGGAGACATCTTTTGCATTTTTTGCAGACCGAACTGATATACTTTTAAAAAATTTTTTTGGAAAAACAGAATTATTTTCAATTAAAGAAGGTGATTTAAAAGCAGACCTCACTTCAGAAATTAAAATTGAGTCAAATTTTTTGTCTTATATAAACTTAAATAGAGAGATCAAAAAACTTCAAAAACTCTTACCACACTTAAGTTTTGTAAAAAATCTTTCAAATGTAAAAGCAGAGTTAAATAATAGCCTAATATTAAATTTTGACAAAACATACAAACTTAAAAATTTTGATTATAAAAATAAGGGAAAAATTATAAATACTAATTTTGATCTAAATGATTTGAATTTTGATTATTTTAAAAATAAAAATTTAACAAAATTATCTATATTTGACTCTGATGTTAAAACAAATTTAAATTCACAACAAAATTTTGTTAATTTTACAGGAAAATATTCTTTGAATGAAGGTAGGAAGTTAGACTTTGATATATCTCAATCGATCAAAAATGAATTATTAAATTTAAAATTTAGCGCCGATTTTGATGAGTTATTAGAATTTGAGCTTATCAATTACTCGAAAAAAAAAGGTGATGTAGCAAATGTAAGTTTTGATCTAAATAAAGATAAAAACTCTATCAAAATGAACCAGATTGATTTCAAGGATGGGGAAAATTCATTTGTTCTTAATGGCGCTGAATTTTCTAATGGAAAATTATTACTATTAGATAAACTTTTAGTCAAAACTTTTAAAGATGATGTAAAAAACAATGATTTTAAGATACTTTTTGAAAACGATATTTTTGTCCAAGGAGAGAAATTTGATGCAAGCAATTTGCAAAAAGTATTGAATAAAAATACAAATAAAAATATTTTCTCTAACATTTCAAAAAATATAGAAATTAATTTAAGTAACATAATTATTCCAGTTTCTGAAAAATTAGAAAACTTTAAGCTAATTGGAAAAATTGAAAAAGGGCAATTTGTTAAAATTTCATCAAAAGGCGACTTTGGTAATAATAATTTCCTAGATATAACAATGAAAAGTATTAAAAAAGATAATAAAAAATACCTAGAAATATATTCAGATTTAACTAAGCCGTTATTAACAGAATACAATTTTTTCAAAGGATTAAGCGGCGGAAATCTTCTATTTTCATCAATTATTGAAAAAAATTTCTCTACCTCAAAATTAAAAATTGAAAAGTTTAAAGTAACAAATGCTCCGGGGATGGTAAAATTGTTGTCTCTTGCTGATTTAGGCGGTTTGGCAGATTTAGCTGAAGGTGAAGGAATATCATTTGATGTTCTTGAAATAAATATGGAAAAAAATCAAGACACTTTGAAATTGAATGAGATCCTCGCTCTTGGCCCAAGCATATCGGTTATAATGGATGGTTATCAAACTTCAAACTTAACCAGTTTAAGAGGTACATTAGTTCCAGCAAAAACATTAAATAAAATGATTTCTAAAATTCCTGTAATAGGAGATATAGTTATACCTAAAGAAGTAGGTGAAGGATTATTTGGAATTAGTTTTAAAATGAAAGGTCCTCCAGGTAAAATTAAAACAACCATAAACCCTATTAAGACTATTACGCCAAGATTTATACAAAAAATAATTGATAGAAAAAAAGTTGCTAAATAATTTTTACCAAATAATGTCTCTTTTTTCCGCAAGAGATTTTTAAAACTTTATCTTTAAAGTCTTTTTCATTAAGAATTTTTTGATCATCATTTAGCAATATATCATTAATTTTAAGTCCATTGCTCTTTATTAATCTTCTGGCTTCACTTTTAGAATTTGTTATTTTGTTTTTAGATAAAAAATTCAAAAAATTAATACCTTGTTTGGCATCTAATGATTTTACTTTTATTTCAGGAAGATTAGAACTAAAACCTGTGCCCTCAAAAGTATCTCTGGCAGTTAACTCAGCCTTTTTAGATGCTTTTTCACCATGTAAAATTTTTGTCGCCTCATTTGCTAAAATAATTTTAAGCTTATTAATATTCTTTTCCTTTTCAACAATATTGTTAATTTCATTTGTTTCAATTTCAGTAAAAAAATTAAGAAATTTTTTTACATCACGATCATCAGTATTCCTCCAAAATTGCCAATATTCATAAGGGGAAAATAATTCTTCGTTAAGCCATACTGCTCCTTTTTCAGTCTTTCCCATTTTAGCGCCAGATGCTAAAGTTATGAGGGGAGAAGTTAAACCAAAAGACTCTTTTCTATCTATTCTTCTTATTAATTCCACCCCATTGACTATATTTCCCCATTGGTCAGAACCTCCAATTTGAAGTAAACATTTTTTTTTCTTAAATAGTTGATGAAAATCATAGGCTTGCAAAATCATATAATTAAACTCCATATAACTTAGAGATTGTTCACGATCTAATCTTAGTTTAACACTATCAAATGTAAGCATTTTATTAATCGTAAAGTGACTACCTACATTTCTTAAAAACTTGATATAATTTAATTTAGTTAACCATTCAGCATTATTTACAAATATAGGTTTAGTTTTCTTGTTTGAAAAATCTAAAATTTTTTTAAAAACTTTTTTTATACTTTTTATGTTTCTTTTTATTAGATTTTCTTTTAGAATTTTTCTTGTCTCACTCTTTCCTGAAGGGTCACCAATTAAAGTTGTGCCACCACCCAATAAAATTATTGGTCTATGACCGTGTTTTTGCATTAGTTTGAAAATCATTATTTGAAGTAGACTTCCTACATGGAGGCTGTTTGCAGTACAATCAAAGCCTATATAACCTGATATTGACTTTTTACTACAAAGAGCGTCAAGTTTTTCCAAGTCTGTACATTGGTTCAAGTATCCACGAGACTGCATCTCAGAAAGAAATTTATTTTTCATAGCACAAATAATTAAAACTACTATTATACGAAAATTGTTATAAATAAATAAAAATATGCAAAAAAATTATACCTCTTTGGGCTTAATGAGCGGAACATCTGGCGATGGTGTCGATGCTTCTTTAATAAATTCTAATGGGATTGACCATTTTGAAGTAATAGAGGACAAATATTTTGAATACGACTCGTCTATTTACAACGCTATTCATTCTCTTAAAAAAAAGATTTATTTTTTAGATGACTTAAAAAAATTTTCCAAAGAAATAAGAGATATAGAAAGAAAAATAACTCTGTTTCATGCAAAAATAATAAAAGATTTTGATTTTAGTAATAATGAGAATGAATTGGTAGGATTTCATGGACAGACAATTTATCACAATTCAAAAGAAAAAGTTTCAACTCAGCTAGGAGATGGAAAATTGTTAAATCAACTTACAAAAAAAAAAATTATATTTAATTTTAGGCAAAAAGATTTATTAAATGGAGGAGAGGGTGCACCGTTAACCCCTCTTTTTCATCAACTTATTATCTCTCAACAAAAAATCAATTCACCAATTTGTATTTTAAATATTGGTGGAATTGCAAATATCACGCTAATCAAAAAACCAGTAGGCATAACGGAAATTTATAGCAAAGATATTGGTCCAGGAAATTGTTTAATAGATGAATGGGTAAGAAATAACTGTGATCAAAAATATGATGCGGAAGGGGCATTAGCATCATCAGGAAATATAAATGAAATAATTTTAGAACAAGCCCAAGAACTTTATTTAAATAGAAAAAACAAAGCGAAACTCTCGTTTGATATAAATGATTTTGATATTTCCTTTTCAAGAGGACTGTCTCTGGAGGACGGAGCAGCAACATTAACAAAATTTACAGCAGATATAATTATTGAAGCAATATCATTAATTTTGAAAAAAGAAATTTTAGTAAAGAATATCTTAATATGCGGCGGTGGAAGAAAAAATAAAGTTTTATTGAAAACTATTTCAAAATTTTTTGGCTCTAATCTTAATATTAAGTTAATAGATGAGTACGGACTCAACGGAGATTTTATCGAGTCCCAAGCTTTTGCATTTCTAGCAATTAGATCTTACAAAAAACTCCCAATTAGTTTTCCCAATACTACTAATTGCAAGTCTCCAACTTTGGGTGGTGAATTAATTGAAAATTAAATTAAAGCAGTTTTTTCTTTTAGATATTTTTCTATTTCATAAGAAAGTTCTTTTTCTTTATTTTTAAAAAAATGATTTGAATTTTTTATCTTCGAAAAAATAACTTCAACACCTTTTTGATTTTTAATTCTATTATCTAGCTCTATTATACTTTCTTTAGTGACTAATTCATCATTATCACTATAAATTACCTGACCAGATGTTGGGCAAGGTGCTAAAAATGAAAAATCGTAAACATTTGGTTGAGGAGATACTGCAATAAAATTATTAACCTCTGGTCTTCTCATAATTAATTGCATGCAAATAAGAGAACCAAAAGAAAAACCAGACACCCAACATTGACTATAATCTAAATTTTGTCTTTCAATCCAATCTAAAGCAGCTGCAGCATCTGAAAGTTCTCCTAATCCATTATCAAATACACCTTCACTCTTACCTACTCCTCTAAAATTGACTTTAATTACAGAAAATCCATTTTCTAAAAAAATATTGTACATTACTTGTACAATTTTATTATTCATAGTTCCTCCATATTGAGGATGTGGATGCAGTACTATCGCTACAGGTGAACCGAACTTTGGATTTTTGTAATATTTCGCTTCCAGTCTTCCGGCCGGCCCAGGTATAAAAATCTCCAAACTTTTCGGTTTCATATTGATAATGATTACTATTAAAAAAAAAAGTACAGATTTATAGCACGTTTTTATGCGACAAATATTTTTTTTTAATCCTGACTAGAATAGTAGGAATTGAACTAAAATTGTTGTATGTCAACATTAATTTATGAAACTTACTAATAAAGGAAGATATGCAGTTATGGCCATGGCCGACTTGGCGTCTAATACTAATAATGGTCCAATAAGCCTTACAGAAATATCAATTAGACAAAACATTTCTTTAGCTTACCTCGAGCAAATCTTCATAAAATTAAAAGATAATAAACTAGTTAAAAGTTCTAGAGGAGCAAAAGGCGGATATGTTTTAGAAAAACCGGCGTCTGAAATTAAACTCTCAAATATTATCTTTGCTGTAAATGAGGAAGTTAAAACACTTAATTGTAATAAATATTCAAAAAGAGGCTGTAATCACAAAACATCTAAATGCATCACTCATAATTTGTGGGATCAGTTAGATCAACACATAAACGGTTTTTTTGAAAAAGTAAAATTACAAGATCTCACAATAAAAAATTAGAACTATGAAAAGCGAAGAATTAAAAAATCAAGAATATAAATACGGTTTTACAACTCAGATAGAAAATTTCAAAGCACCTAAAGGGTTATCTGAGAAGACAATTAAGTTTATTTCAAAAATAAAAAAAGAACCTAAATGGATGCTAGACTGGAGGTTAAAAGCTTTTAATAGACTAAAGGTTTTAAAAGAACCAAACTGGCAAAAACCTAAGTATCCAAAAATCGATTATCAAAACCTATATTACTACTCTGCACCAAAAAGCATGCAGGAAAAACCAAAAAGTTTAGATGAAGTTGACCCAAAACTAATTGAAACTTATAATAAACTTGGTATTCCACTTAATGAGCAAAAAAGATTAAGCGGCGTTGCCGTTGATGCTGTTTTTGACTCAGTTTCTGTTGCAACAACTTTCAAAGGTGAACTCGATAAAAAAGGAATAATCTTTTGCCCAATATCTGAAGCCATACAAAAACATCCTCATCTAGTCAAAAAATATTTAGGCTCAGTAATTCCAATAAGTGATCATTATTTTGCAACTCTAAATTCTGCTGTGTTTACTGATGGATCTTTTGTTTATATTCCTCCAAACACGAGATGCCCAATGGAGCTTTCGACTTATTTTAGAATAAATGCATCAGAAACAGGTCAATTCGAAAGAACTTTAATTATCGCAGACAAAGGCAGCTACGTGAGTTATTTAGAGGGTTGCACAGCTCCAATGAGAGACGAAAATCAACTACACGCAGCTAATGTGGAATTAGTTGCTTTAGATGACGCAGAAATTAAATATTCAACAGTTCAAAATTGGTATCCCGGAGACAAAGATGGAGTTGGCGGAATTTATAATTTTGTAACTAAGAGAGGAGCATGTAGAGGTAGAAATTCAAAAATTTCATGGACGCAAGTAGAGACTGGCTCTGCGATAACTTGGAAATACCCGAGTTGCATTTTACAGGGAGATAACTCTGTAGGTGAATTTTACTCAATTGCTATAACTAATAATCATCAGAAAGCAGACACTGGAACTAAAATGATCCATTTAGGTAAAAATACAAAGAGTAAAATCATTTCTAAGGGAATTTCTGCTGGACAAGCTGATAATACTTATAGAGGTCTTGTAGATATTGGAGCAAAGGCTAAAAATTCAAGAAATTATACTCAATGTGACTCACTTTTGATGGGAAATAAATGTGGAGCACATACTGTTCCATATATAAGAAATAAAAACTCCTCTTCAACAATCGAACATGAAGCAACGACATCTAAAATCAACGAGGACCAATTATTTTATTGCAATCAAAGAGGACTAAACCAAGAAGAAGCAGTAAGTCTTATCGTAAATGGTTTCTGTAAAGAAGTATTGCAGCAACTTCCTATGGAATTTGCAGTTGAGGCACAAAAATTAGTTTCTATTAGTTTAGAAGGGAGCGTAGGATAATGCTACAATTACAAAATCTTAAAGCTTCGGTAAATGATAAGTCAATTTTAAATGGATTAAATTTAGAAATTAAATCTGGAGAGGTTCATGCTATCATGGGGCCAAACGGATCAGGAAAAAGTACTTTAGCAAATATTTTATCTGGTAAAAGTGGTTACGATGTAAGCGGCAGTTTAAAATATGAGGGCAAAAACTTACAGGAAATTCCTATTGAAGAGCGCGCTCAAAAAGGAATCTTTTTAGCTTTTCAATATCCCTTAGAAATACCAGGTGTTAATACAACCAATTTTCTCAAAACTTCATTAAATTCGATTAGAAAGGCTAAAGGCGAAAAAGAATTAGATACATTAAATCTTTTAAAATTAATAAAAGAAAAAGCCTCTGAATTGAACATTGATGAAAAATTTTTATCTAGGCAATTGAATGTTGGTTTTTCAGGAGGGGAGAAAAAGAAAAACGAAATACTTCAAATGAAACTCTTAGAGCCAAAATTATCCATCTTAGATGAAACAGACTCGGGCTTAGATATAGATGCATTAAGAATCGTCGCTGATGGGGTAAACTCTCACAAAAACAAAAATAATGCATTTCTAATTATTACACATTATCAAAGACTACTCGATTATATTAAACCAGATTTTATTCATGTGTTGTCAAAAGGTAAAATTATTAAAACAGGATGTGCCGAATTAGGCCAAGAACTAGAGAAAACAGGTTACGAAAATTTGAAATAATGGAACAATTATTCAACATAGATTTTAAAAGATTTAATTCCTTGAACGAAAAAGAGGCTGCAGACAGAAAAAAAAACTTTGAATTATTTTTAAAAGAAGGTCTTCCAAATAAAAAAAATGAAAATTGGAAATTTTCTGATCTAAACTATATAATTACTAAAAATTTCAAGAATATCACAAATAACGATGATTATAAATTTCAGGAAAAAATTGATTTAATCCATGACTTTGATCATAATAAAGTTATTCTTGTAAATGGATCATTGAAATCTAGTGATTTACATTTTGAGGAAAAAGGAAAAGTAAAAATTGAAACTTTAAAATCACTTGAGGGCTTTCATCATCAGTCAAAAAATAATCTTGATTATCTTAATAAAGCTTTATCTATTGGTGGGTTTAATTTGGAAGTTCAACAAAACTACAAATGTAAAAAACCAATAATAATTTACAACTATTTTACTGCAAACTTAAATAACAAGATTATTAATAACTCAAATAAGATAAAAGTAAGACAGAACTCCGAACTAACTTTAATCGAGTATAATATTTGTGAAAAAAGTAAATTTATTAAAAATACCTTTGAAAAAATTAATATTGATAAAGGTGCAGTGTTAAAAAATATTATATTACAAAAAACAAAATGTAATGGGTATTTTTATAAGAGTATTTCTGGAACACAAGATTTTAACTCTAGCTATCAAAATTTTATATTAAGTTCAGGACTTAAATTTAATAAAATTGAAATTGATATGATCCTGGAAAAAGAAAAAAGTAGTTGTCATATTTTATCTGGATTAAACTTAAGCACAGAAGAACATCAGGAAATCAAAACTCAAATTAATCATTTGGCACCAAATTGTAAAAGTTATCAAAAAATTAAAAAGGTTTTAGAAAGTAATAGTAAGGGAGTTTATCAAGGAAAAATATTTGTTAAAGATATTGCTCAAAAAACAGATGCATATCAACTAAGCAAAGCTCTAATTTTAAATGACCAAGCCGAATTCAATGCTAAGCCAGAGTTGGAAATTTATGCTGATGATGTTAAATGTTCTCATGGGTCTTCTTCTGGCAGCATAGATGAAGAAGCTATACACTATTTAATGACTAGAGGAATTGAATTAAAAGCAGCAAAAAAACTTTTGATTAATGGTTTTCTTAATGAAATTTTTGAAAACATACCTGAAGATAAAATTAGAATTTTTTTAGAAAAAAGCATAGCGGTGCAGATTGATGAAATTCGATAATATAAAATCAAAATTTCCAATTTTTAAACAAAAAATCAAAGGCAAACCTTTAATTTACTTGGATAGTGCTAATTCTTCACAAAAACCAAAAGCAGTAATAGATGAGATGTCTAGATTTTACGAAACTGAATTTTCGAATGTAGGAAGAAGCGTACATACCTTAGCAGTTAAAGCCACAAACAAATTTGAGGAAACTAGAGATATAGTAAAATCTTATATTAACGCTCAATATAGAGAAGAAATAATTTTTACAAAAGGAGCTACGGAGGCAATCAATTTAGTTGCCAACACTTATGGAGAAAAATTTATTAAAGAGGGTGACGAAATTATTGTGACTGAATTAGAACATCATTCAAATTACGTGCCTTGGCATTATTTAAGAAAAAAAAAAGGAGCAGTAATTAAATTTGCATCTGTAAATGAAAACGGAGAAATAGATATCGATGAGTTTAAAAAAAATATTACTGAAAAAACTAAGATGATTGCTTTTACTCATATTTCAAATGTGACAGGTACTATTATGCCTATAAAAAAGATTGTAGATTTAGCAAAATCAAAAAATATTCCAATTTTAATTGACGGGACGCAGGGGGCCCCTCACTCAGTTCTAGACGTACAAGATTTAGGTTGCGATTTTTATGCTATTTCTTGTCATAAAATGTATGGCCCAAACGGTTTAGGTATTTTATATGCTAAAAAAAAATGGGTAGATGAATTGCCTCCTTATCAAGGAGGCGGCGGAATGATTAATGATGTAAAAAAGGATGAAATTACTTACGCAGACTCGCCTAATAAATTTGAAGCTGGAACAATGCAAACCGCAGAGGTGGTAGCTTTTGCCAAATCAATAAAGTTTATTCAAGATTTTGGAATAAAAAACATTGAGAACCATGAAAGTCAAATTCTTGAGTATGGTTTAGAAGAATTAAGAAAAGACAATTCTGTTAAAATTATTGGCAATCCTAAAAATAGAGCATCTATAATCTCTTTTACAATAAATGGAATTCATCCTCATGACATAGCTACAATTTTAGATGATGATGGTGTTGCAATTCGAGCAGGGCACCATTGTTGTCAAATTTTACATGATAAATTAGGCATTCCTGCCTCTGCAAGAGCTTCAATTGGAGTTTATAACAGCAAAGAGGATATTGATGTTCTAAGCCAGTCAATTAAAAAATGTAAGAAAGTATTTCAGATTTAAATGGAATTAAAAGAATTATATCAAGAAATTATTTTAGATCATGCAAAGAATCCTAGGAATAAAGGTAAATGTGAAGGATATAATCATGATGCCAAAGCACATAATCCTCTTTGTGGAGATAAAGTTCATATTTATTTAAGATTAGACAAAGACAAAAATATTTCAGGTCTAAGTTTTGAAGGTGAAGGATGTGCCATATCTTTGGCATCAGCCTCAATTCTTACAGATACTTTAAAAGGTAGAGATTTACAATTTTCAAAAAAAGTAACTGACGACTTTTTAAAAATGTTAAAAAATAAATCAAAAATCACTTTAAACAGCTTATCAGAAGATCAAATAACTACCATATCCTCTCTATCAGGAGTTCAGGAATTTCCAATGAGAATTAAGTGTGCTACTATGGCATGGCACACACTTTTATCGGCGTTAGAAAAAAAGGTTTAAAACAATGAGTGAATTGAAAGAAAAAATTATAACTGAAATCAAAAAAATTTACGATCCAGAAATTCCAGTCAATATATATGAATTGGGTTTAATATATAAAGTTGAAGTTAATGATGAAAACAAAGTGATTATTGAAATGACATTAACTTCACCGAATTGTCCTGTAGCTGAAAGTTTGCCAAACTCAGTTAAAGAGAATATATTAAAAATTGAGGGAATTAATGATGTTGATTTAAAGTTAGTTTGGGATCCTCCATGGACAAAAGAAAAAATGTCTGAAGCAGCAAAACTTGAATTAAATTTATGAGTGAGCAAGTAATTAAGCTTAGTGACAATGCAGCTGAAAGAATAAAACTTATCATGACTAAAGCTGAAAAATCCGCAGTAGGTGTTAGAGTTGGTGTAAAATCAGGCGGATGTGCTGGAATGTCTTACGTAATGGAATATGCAAAAGAAATAAAGCCAAATGAGGAGATAATAGAGGAAAAGGGAGTTAAAGTTTTTATAGATCCTAAAGCTATAATTTATTTGTTAGGGACAGAGATGGATTACAAGGAAGATAAATTTTCTTCTCAATTTATCTTTAAAAATCCAAACGAAACTGAGCGATGTGGTTGTGGAGAATCTTTTAAAATTTAATCGCTATAATACATTTCAAATTCAATTGGATGAGGAGTATGCTCAAAATTGTAAATTTCCTGAAATTTTAATTCAATATAAGCATCAATTTGATCATCTGTAAAAACACCGCCTTCAGTTAAGAATTTTCTATCCTTATCAAGGTTCTGCATAGCCTCTCTTAAAGAGCCACAAACTGTTGGAAGTTTTTTTACTTCATCTTCAGATAAAGAATATAAATCTTGATCAAATGGTTTACCTGGATCTATCTTGTTCTTTATTCCATCTATACCCGCCATCAACATAGAAGCAAAAGTTAAGTAAGGGTTTCCAGCGGCGTCTGGAAATCTTATCTCCATTCTAGCTGCTTTTGGATTCATTATAACCGGAATTCTGCAAGAAGCAGATCTGTTTCTAGCTGAGTAAGCTAAGATAACAGGTGCCTCAAATCCTGGAATTAATCTTTTGTAACTATTTGTCGTAGCGTTAGCAAACGCATTAATTGCTCTGGCGTGTTTTAAAATTCCTCCAATATAATAAAGTGCTTCTTTTGAAAGTCCTGCGTACTCTTTCCCCATGAAAAGTGGAGTACTGCCTTTCCATATTGATTGGTGGCAATGCATACCAGATCCATTATCACCCTTAACTGGTTTAGGCATAAAAGTTGCAGTCTTCCCAAATGAATGAGTTACCATCTGGACAGCATATTTATATAACTGAACATTATCGGCTTGATTTGTTAATGTTCCAAAATACATACCCAACTCATGTTGACTTGGAGCAACCTCGTGGTGATGCTTCTCTACTTTCACACCCATATCTTTTAAAGCTTTTAAATATTCACCTCTCATGTCTTGAGCGCTATCTACTGGAGGAACTGGAAAATAGCCTCCTTTAATTCCAGGTCTGTGTCCCATGTTACCGTTTTCATATTTTTTGCCGGTGTTGTATGGTCCCTCAGAACTGTCTATTGTAAAGCTAGTTTCGTTCATATCATTTTTAAATCTAACATCATCAAAAACAAAGAACTCTGGTTCAGGTCCAAAATAAGATTTGTCACCAATACCTGTTTTTTTTAAGTATGCTTCAGCTTTTTTTGCTGTTCCTCTTGGATCTCTTTCGTAGGGATCTTTTTTTACTGCATCTAAAATATCACAAAAGATATTAAGAGTTGTGTGAGAATTAAATGGATCAATAATTGGTTTATCCAAATCTGGTTTTAATATCATATCTGACTCGTTTATAGCTTTCCAACCTGCAATTGAAGAACCATCAAAGAAAACTCCTTTGTCAAGCATATCCTCGTCTACAACAGTCGCATCCATTGTTAAATGTTGAAGTTTACCTTTGGGATCTGTAAATCTTAAATCAACAAACTCAACTTGTTTGTCTTTCATAAGCTTAAGAATGTTTTTAGAACTCATTAATTCTCCTCAAAAATTAGTTTTAATTTCGATCTGAACATATATAAGGAACTCTTTTATAGTAATATTAAAAATATATATCAGCTATGCATTTATCACATATATACAATTTGGACTTGAAATGAGAGAAGCAAATACATTTGATTTATCATTATTAATTTTGTTAGCTATTATTTGGGGGTCTTCATTTTTTAATATAAAAATAGCAACTTATTCTTACGATCCAATTACACTTGCGCTAGTAAGAGTTATTTTTGCTAGCATGCCCCTATTACTTATATGTAAATTAAGGAAAATAAAGATTGAAGCATTTACAGAAAACTGGAAATGGTATGCACTGATTGGATTGTGTAATATCGCTATACCATTTGTATTAATAGCAATTGGAACTGCAAAAATTAATAGTTACTTGGCTGCAATTTTAATGAGCACCACTCCTCTAAGCGGATCTATTTTAGCACATTTTTTTACAAAAAATGAAAAATTATCTTTTTACAAATCAACCGGAGTTTTAATAGGCTTTAGTGGAATTATATTATTATTTTTTGATAGGGTAATAATAAATAGTGAAAATTATATTTATGCTCTAATTACTATTTTAGGCTCCACATTTTATTGTATTGGTGGTTTATTAACTTTAAAACTCAAAAATAAAAAAAATGAGAATGTAACTACCTCGACTACCCTTTGGTCTGTTCTTTTTTTACTCCCATTTTCTTTAATTTTAGAGAGCCCATGGAACTCTGAGCCAACAATAGCCTCAACTTTGTCTTTATTATACTTGGGAGTTATCGCAACAGGGTTTGCATGGTTAATCAGATTTAGAATATTAACAGTAAATGGTTTGGTATTTCAAACTCAAGTAGCTTATTTGATACCAATATTTGGAATAATTTTTGGATATTTTCTAATGAATGAAATAATAACATGGAGAGTCTTAATATCATTAGTTATAATTCTAATTGGAATATATATTTTTAAAAAAAATAATAAAACAATAGTTAGTTAAATGGGATCAGAATCTATAGAAGCAAGCTTTTTATCAATTTTTGCACTTATAAGTTTTTTTATATTCTTAATTATTAGTAAGTATTCTTTAAGAATTAATAAGGGAGTATTACTTGACAATAATTTTGTTAAGCCTCAAGCATTTCACAAATATCCCGTAACTAGAAGCGGTGGAATGGGGTCTATAATTTGTCTAATCATATTTTTCTATTTTTATTATTTGCTCTATGGAAAAATTCTGTACGAATATATCTTAATAAGTTCCTCTATGTTTTTAATTGGGTTTTTAGATGATTTAAAAATAAATATAAAACCCTCAAAAAGACTTCTTGCTATGGTTTTTTTGCTATTCATACTTATATTTTTTTTACCAATTAAAATATCAAATGTTGATATTCAGTTTTTAAAATTTTTAATGAATAGCCATTTATTTTCTTCAATTTTCGTGCTTCTATGTTTTTTATTTGTAATAAATGGTGCAAACTTAATTGATGGTTTCAATGGCTTATTATCAATTAATCTTTTGATTGTAAATGTGGTTCTAGCATACATCAATCTAAATAGCGCTAATCAAGAATTTTCTTTTTTAATAACCGGCCAAATAATTATTTTATTAATTTTTTTGTTTTTTAATTTCCCATACTCTAAAATTTTTTTAGGAGACAGCGGGGCATATCTCATGGGTTCTTTAGTAGCTTTAAATACAATTATTACAAATAATCTAAATCCAAATATTTCTTCATTTTTCTTTTGTACACTTTTATTTTATATATTTTTCGAGGTATTTTTTTCATTTTTTAGAAAATTAGCTCAAAATAAGTCACCCATTTATCCTGATGAACAACATTTACATATGTTGAGTTATTACAAAATTTCATCATTCTATGGTAAAGAAAAAGGCAATTTTATTAATTCAATATTTTTAAACCTTATATATCTAATTCTTATTACTCCAGGACTGTATTTTATTGAAAGCCCAAGTTTGAGCAGGTATTGGTTTTTTACACTGCTGATACTTTATATGTTAACTTATTCTAGACTTTATCGTTTAACAAAAAATTAAATTGTTATATAAAGCAACGGCAAAACGGGCAAGTGGCGGAATTGGTATACGCGCTGGTCTTAGAAACCAGTGCCGCAAGGCTTAAGAGTTCGAGTCTCTTCTTGCCCACCAAAAATTATGAAGATTGAAACAAAATCAAAAAAAGGCTTAAGTACGATATTATCTGTTGTAGTTGATAAAAAAACAATTCAATTAAAAATGGATGAAAGACTTTCTGAATTACAAAAAGAAGTGGCTCTAAAAGGGTTTAGACCAGGAAAAGTTCCATCCTCAGTAATTAAGAGCCAATTCGGTAAATCTATTTATGGAGAGGTAATTGATAAAGTTTTAAGAGAAACTTCCACTAAAGCCATTTCGGAAAAAAAATTAAAAATTGCAGGACAGCCCAAAATTGATTTGAAACAATTTGGCGAGGGCAAAGATTTAAACTATGAATTACAAATAGATTGTTTGCCGAATATAAAGTTGAGCCCTTTAGAAAAATTTAAAGCAAACCAGCATAAAATTAAGATAGAAAAAAAAATTATTGAAGATAAACTTAAAGAAATTGCTGAACAGAATAAAAAATTTGAAGATAAAAAAGATAATGAAAGATCAATAGTTGGAGATCAATTAACTTTTAATTATTTTGCGTCTATAGATAACAAAAAATTTGAGGGAAATGAGGGAAAAGATGTTCAAATAGAATTAGGTAAGAATTTATTTTTGAAAGGTTTTGACGAGCAACTTATAGGCGTTAAAAAAGGAGAAACAAGATTAGTCGATGCAATTTTACCTGCTAATCATCCTAAAAAAGAATTAGCAAATAAAAAAGCTAAATTTAAATGTGAAATTTTAAAGATTAAAAAACCTATTGAAAATAAAATAAACGATGAATTTGCAAAAAGTATGGGGGCAAAAGACATCACAGATCTTAAAAATTTAATTGAGAAGCAAATCTCTAGTCAATATACTCAAGCTTTTAGTTCAATTACAAAAAAAGAAATTCTTGATCAAATTGAAAAAAATCATGAGATAGATTTACCACAGAATTTGATTGATCAAGAGTTAAGTTTAATGACTAGAAGTTTAAAAGAGGAGGAAAAACAAAAATTTTTATCGAATAATACAAAAATTGCAAAATCAAGAATAAAATTAGGATTAATTTTAAACGAACTAGGAGAAAAGAATAATTTAAAAATTACTGATGAGGATGTGCAAGCAGAAATTCAAAAACAAATTAAAGGTATGCCAGGCCAAGAAAAATTGGTAATAGATTATTATCAGAAAAATCCAAGTGCTTCTCAAAGTTTAAAAGGATCATTATATGAGGAAAAAATTATCGATTTTATTAAATCAAAGATCAAACTTAATATTATAGAGGTAGACACGAAAGAAGCTGAAAAAATTATATCTGATTTCAACAAACCAAATATAGATAAGAGTCAAACATCAAAAACTAGATCTTCTAATAAAGAAAAAGTCAAAACAAAAAAAATTAGTAAAAAGTAACCAATAGCTGTATAAATCAATCATGATTCGCGATTTTGATGAAAAAATGAATAATCTAATTCCAATGGTTGTTGAGCAAACCAGTAAGGGTGAAAGAGCCTATGATATTTATTCTAGACTTTTAAAAGAAAGAATAGTTTTTTTAGTAGGACCTGTAAATGATACTGTTGCCTCTTTAGTTACAGCTCAACTGCTTTTTTTGGAGTCTGAAAATCCAAAAAAAGAAATAAATTTTTATATTAATAGTCCAGGAGGGTTAGTCACAGCTGGATTAGGAATTTATGACACAATGCAATATATTAATTCTCCGGTTTCCACTCTATGTATAGGCCAAGCATCCTCAATGGGCTCATTTCTTTTATCTGCAGGCGAAAAAGGTAAAAGATATTCCCTACCAAACTCTAGAATTATGGTTCATCAACCTTCCGCTGGTTTTCAAGGCCAAGCAACCGATATTCAAATTCACGCAAAAGAAATTTTATCTTTAAAAGAAAGATTAAATAAAATTTATTCTAAACACACTGGTAAATCTGTGAATGAAATTTCTGATGCTCTTGAAAGAGACAACTTTATGACCGCAGAAGAGGCAAAAAAATTTGGTTTAATAGACTCTGTTGTGGAAAAAAGAGGCTAAAATACAATATATAGATTTCAATACAACTTCACCTTGATAAGAAAATTTTTAAGTCTATTATTAAGATAATTGATTCGAGATGACTGAAAAAAATACAAAAAATATTTTATATTGTTCTTTTTGCGGCAAAAGTCAGCATGAGGTAAGAAAATTAATTGCAGGTCCAACTGTGTTCATTTGTGATGAATGCGTAGAGCTCTGCATGGATATAATTAAAGAAGAAAATAAGAGTTCTCTTGTAAAACATCAAGATGGGGTTCCATCACCAAAAGAAATTTGTAATGTTCTAGATGAATATGTAATCGGTCAAAAATTAGCTAAAGAAATTTTATCTGTCGCAGTTCACAACCATTATAAAAGACTTAATCATGAAACAAAAAATAATAAAGATATAGAACTATCAAAATCAAACATTTTGTTAGTAGGACCTACAGGATGTGGAAAAACACTGCTTGCACAAACACTAGCAAGAATTTTAGACGTTCCTTTTACGATGGCGGACGCAACAACTTTGACCGAAGCGGGTTATGTTGGAGAAGATGTAGAAAATATTATACTAAAATTATTACAAGCTGCCGATTACAACGTAGAAAAAGCACAAAGGGGAATAGTTTATATCGATGAAGTTGATAAAATAAGCAGAAAATCAGAAAATCCCTCAATCACTAGAGACGTTTCAGGTGAGGGAGTACAGCAAGCTTTGTTAAAAATTATGGAAGGAACTATAGCAAGTGTTCCTCCCCAAGGCGGCAGAAAACATCCTCAACAGGAATTTCTCCAAATAGATACGACTAATATTTTATTTGTTTGTGGAGGAGCTTTTGCGGGACTTGATAAATTAATCGATAGTAGAGGAAAAGGAAGTTCTATCGGCTTTGGAGCTAAAGTTAAAGATTATAAGGAGTTGCCACTTTCAGAAACATTAAAACATTTAGAGCCAGAGGATTTAATAAAATATGGTTTAATACCAGAGTTTATTGGAAGAATGCCTATAATCGCAACTCTAAATGATCTGGATGAAAAATCTCTCGTAAGAATTTTAAAGGAACCTAAAAATTCACTTATAAAACAATATCAAAGATTATTTGAGTTTGAGGAGGTTATTTTAGAATTTAAAGAGGAAGCAATAATTGAGATAGCTAAGAAGGCTATTTCGAAAAAAACTGGAGCAAGAGGATTAAGATCTATTTTAGAAAATATTTTATTAAAAACTATGTTTGATTTACCTGATATGGAAAATGTAATTAAGGTGACTGTTGATAGTGCTGCGGTTAAAGGAAAATCTGAGCCCATTGTCACATATGGTAATAAACCATCAACATCTGTAGCATAGTATAAAATTGTTTCTTGAAATTAGTGAATTTATTGCCATATTATAAAGTCTGATGAAAGCTTCATACTTAAAACCACTCTTACCTTTAAGAGATATAGTCATTTTTCCTTCAATGGTCATCCCTTTATTCGTTGGTAGGGAAAAATCAATCAAGGCTCTTCAGGAAGTAATGAAATCAGATAAATCAATAATTTTAGTTACCCAAAAAAACTCAGAGGTAGATGATCCTACTGGACAAGACCTTTACCAATTTGGATGTTTAAGTAAAGTTTTACAACTTTTAAAATTGCCAGATGGCACGGTAAAAGTTTTAGTAGAGGGAGAAAAAAGGGTAAAAATTTTAAAACATAGCGATAAAGAAAAAGACTTTTTAAGTTGTGAGTCTGAAATTGTTGAGGATTTAAATGTAACAAAAGATTTAGATCAATTAGCAAATGGTTTAATAAAAAAGTTCGAGAGATTACAACTATTAAGCAAAAAAGATCTAAATGACAGCAATAGTAATATTAAAAATCTTAAAGATCCCATTCAAATTGCTAACCATATTTCATCAAATTTAAGTATTCAAATATTTGAAAAACAAGAATTATTAGAGATCATAGATTTAAAGAAAAGATTAGAAAAAATTCACTCTTATATTGAAAAAGAGACAAGTGTAATTTCTGTAGAGAAAAAAATCAGAGGAAGAGTCAAAAATCAGATGGAAAAAACTCAAAGAGAGTATTACTTAAACGAACAATTAAAAGCTATACAGAAAGAACTAGGAGAAATTGACGAGGGAAAAGATGAGCTTTCCTCTCTTTCTAAAGCGATATCGGAAGCTAAAATGCCAAAATTAGCAAAAGATAAATGTTTATCTGAATTAAAAAAATTAAAATCTATGAGTCCAATGTCGGCTGAGGCAACTGTTGTGAGAAACTATCTTGATTGGATGACTGATTTACCTTGGTCAGTAAAATCAAAAATTAATACTGATTTAGTAAATGCTCAAAAAATTTTAGATGAAGACCATTACGGTCTAGAAAAAGTAAAAGAGAGAATAATCGAATTTTTAGCCGTTCAAAAGAGAATTAAAAAAATGAAAGGACCTATATTATGTTTAGTAGGCCCACCAGGAGTAGGAAAAACATCGTTGGGTAAATCGATCGCTAAAGCAACAAATAGAAAATTTATAAGAATTTCTTTAGGAGGCATAAGAGATGAGGCTGAAATCAGAGGCCATAGAAGAACTTACATAGGTTCTTTGCCGGGTAAAATTATTCAAATGATGAAAAAAGCTGGAACTAATAACCCGCTTTTTCTTTTAGATGAAATTGATAAAGTTGGGAATGATTACAGAGGTGACCCATCTTCAGCGTTGTTAGAAGCATTAGATCCTGAACAGAATAAGGAATTTAACGATCATTACCTAGAAGTAGATTACGATTTGTCAGATGTAATGTTTGTTACAACAGCAAATACACTTAACATATTACCACCACTTCTTGATAGAATGGAGGTAATAAGATTATCAGGGTACACCGAAGACGAAAAAGTTAATATATCTCAAAAATATTTAATTCCTAATCAAAGCAAATATAATGGTTTAAAAAGCGATGAATGGAAAATAGACGAAAATATTAATAGAAAAATTATAAGAAATTATACAAGGGAGTCGGGTGTAAGAAATCTTGAAAGAGAAATCTCTAAAATTGCAAGAAAGTTAGTAAAGAAAATAGATAATAAAGAAAAAGTGAATATACCAGTAGACGAAAAGGATCTCAAAGACTTGCTTGGTGTCGAAAAATTTAAATATGGGGAGATAGAAGAAGAAAACAGAATAGGTGTTGTAACAGGTCTGGCTTGGACCGAGGTAGGTGGAGAGATTTTAAAAATTGAGTCTGCGGTAATGCCAGGTAAGGGAAAAATGCAAATTACAGGAAAACTAGGTGATGTGATGCAAGAGTCAGTCAAAGCAGCTAAATCTTATATAAGATCAAAGAGTTTAGATTATGGAATAATTCCACCTATTTTTGACAAAAAAGATTTTCATATTCATGTACCAGAGGGAGCTACACCTAAGGATGGACCATCTGCAGGTATTGGAATGGTAACCTCAATAATTTCAGCGATTACTGAGATTCCCGTGAATAAAGATGTGGCTATGACAGGCGAAATAACTTTAAGAGGACTTGTTTTGCCAATTGGAGGCTTAAAAGAAAAATTATTAGCAGCCCACAGAGCTGGAATAAAAAAAGTTTTAATTCCTCAAGAAAATAAAAAAGATTTAGTTGAAGTTCCGCAAACCGTAGTAGATTCAATGAAAATAATACCAGTTAAGAACGTAGATGAAGTTTTAAAAGTTGCTTTAACCAAACCTTTGAAAAGCGTTGAATGGGTAGAAGTAGATCAAATAGCTGATAAAAATAAAGACAAAGAACTAAGTACCCATTAGCAATTTAATCGAGCCATTCTTTAAATGTCTCTTCATTTTTAGAAATATAATCAGGCAGAAGACTTATATCGATCTTTTTTAAGATAGATTTTCCACTCCATTTAAACTCTTTTTGATCAACTTTGTAATCATAAATTACTTTTTTCTCGCTTATTAATTTTTTAATATCATCTATTTTAATTCCACTTAATTCAAATTCATAATGATGAGCAAAATTTAGTAATTTTTTCTCTAACTCTTCGGGTTTTTTCAGGCACGTAAAATGCCATCCACCGTTTTTTAAAAATATCAAATTAGAGTATTTTTTTTTTGAAAAATGTATGTCTAATCTCCATCTAGGATATTTTTTTCCTTTTATATTTCTTAGCCATTGTGGAGACAGAAGATTTTTATTTTTGATAGCTCTAGTTCCATACCAAGAAAAATTTTCATAATGCAAATTTAACTTATAATAGAAAATTTTTTGTTCAAAAAAAAGAATATCATCTTTAATATTTGAAAAATCAAAATTATCAAGGTTTGGAATTTCGTCTAAATCACTAATTAAAATTATATCTTCATCTTTTGCCTCTAATAATCCTTTTTTAATGCACTCTCTTTGGTAGTAGTCTCTAGCCATACCATTAAGAATAAGTTTTTCACCTCTTTTTTCTTCACTTTCACCTTCAATAAGTTGTTTTATATTTTCAGGTTCTTTGTCTACTGGGATATAAATTATTTTGTCTTTAAATTTCTTAAACTTATTAATGTCAAAATTTAATTTCTTTTTACTCCCATTATGGGTGTAGCTAGCTTCTGTAATTATAAATTTATGAACAAATTTATCGAGGTGATTCAGCCTAATATCCAATAGCAAATCCTCGTCAAAATACATAAAGCAATCATAAATATTCATGTTGTTTGAGTTATAATAAATTATAATATAAGTAAATATTAATAAAACTTTCATGAAAAAAAAAATTATAATTACAGGTGGTCTTGGGTATATAGGAACAGAACTATGTAAGCTTTATTCAGGATTGAGCTGGCATCACGAAATATTAGTAATAGACAACAGGTTTATTTCAGAAAGAGTTAATCAATTAAGAAACTGGAATATGAATTTCTTACAAGGAGATATTCTTGATAAAGAAATGGTTAATAAGAATTTTAAAGATGCCGATGTCGTTCATCACTTGGCAGGTATCACTAATGTGCCTAGAACACAAAGTGAGTCAGTCGAAACTCATGATGAGAAAATATTGAGTGTAGCAAAAGATGGAACTAAAAACATATTAGGCGCAATTAGTGATAATTGTAAGATTATTTTTCCCTCTACCCACGTAGTTTATGAGGGAATAGGCGAGGTTTCAAAAGATATTAAAGAGGAAGAAGAGACAAAACCAGTTTTAAGCTACTCTCAATCTAAAGCAATAAATGAAAAACAAATCAAAGAGTCAAAAAAGAACTATGTTATTTTGAGACTTGGCTCTGTGTACGGTTATTCTACAGATACAATGCGAACAGATATTATGCCGAATCTTTTTTCTAAACTAACTTCACAAAACGGCACACTAAAACTTTTTGCAGGAGGTCGGCAGATAAAAAGTTTGGTTCCATTGATCGATGTTGCTAGATGTTTTAAATTTATGGAAGAAAACGAAAAAATTAATTCTGAACTATTTAATTTAACCAAAGAGACATCCACCGTCAAAGAGGTTGCTCAAATTTGTAAAAAGTACAACCCAAAAGTAGCTCTCAAAGAAACAAATGATGAAATTCCAAATTTAGGATTTTCTTTATCAAA
Organism: uncultured Pelagibacteraceae bacterium; assembly: GCA_902632145.1. Lineage (GTDB taxonomy): Bacteria > Pseudomonadota > Alphaproteobacteria > Pelagibacterales > Pelagibacteraceae > Pelagilacustribacter. The sequence continues at coordinate 38,238 of CACPBH010000004.1, forward strand.
TAAAAAATTACTGAACACTGGATTTGAGTTTTTATACAATCTAGATCAAAATATCAAAGAGATGATAGAAAAATGGTCAAAACAAGAAATAAATAAAGATTTAGAACATGTAAGGGATGGTATAAATAATTTTAAAGACAAACGAGGGACCATAAGTAATCATGAGTTGCCAGAACCTATAAACCTAATTGGACTTATAGAATCGAAAAAAGGAACAATGAGAGCTAATCATTATCATCCACAACAAGAGCAAAAATGTTTATTTACTAAAGGACAAATTATTGAAGTTTTTCAAGATGTATTAAATCCAAACGCTCCAAAAGTTACACAAGTGGTGAACGAGGGTCAACTTTCTATAATCAAACCTAATGTTGCTCACACAATGGTATTTTCAAAAGATACGACTTTTTTAAATCTTGTTAGAGGCGAGAGAGATCATGAAAACTATGGAATTACACATACGATAAAACATAATTTTGTAGATGAGAATGAAAAAAAACTTTTATTAGAAAATTATAAATTTGAATGTAGATCTTGTGGAAATAATAACTTAAAAAGAGTTGTCTCTTTAGGCTATCAACCCCTAGCCAATAATTTATTAAAAAAAATAAATGAAAAATGTGAATTATATCCACTCGAAGTAAATTATTGTGAAATATGTCATAACTGTCAATTATCTGTTGCTGTAGATCCGAAAAAAATGTTTACTAATTATTTATATACTTCATCTACGTCAAAAGTTTTTAGAAATCATTTTATTAATGCAGCAAAAAAATATTGCAAAGAATTAAAACTTAATAAAAAGAACTCATATATAATTGATATTGGAAGTAACGATGGTATAGCATTAAAACCATTTTTAGACATGGGTTATAAAAAGGTACTTGGTATTGAGCCTGCAAAAAATCTTGCAAAAATTGCTAACAAAAACAAAATAAAAACATTAAATTTTTTTCTTGAAAAGCAAAATTTAAAAAAGATTAAAAAAAATGCAAACTTGATTTTGGCATCAAATGTTTTTGCTCATTCTGATAAACTAAAAGAAATGACCGAATGTATGATGCATCTTTTGGCAAAGAATGGCACTATCATAATTGAAGTTCAATATTTAATGAATACTTTAAAAGATCTCACCTTTGATAATATCTATCATGAGCATTACAATTATTGGTCATTAACCTCTTTAGTAAATTTCTTTAAGCAATTTAATGCAAAAATTTTTAGGTGTGAAAAAGTTGATACTCATGGTGGATCTTTAAGAGTTTATATAAGCAAAAATTATAAAATTAAAATTGAAAAAAGTGTTACTCAAACACTGGTAGAGGAAGAAAATTATGGTATAAAAAATTATAAAACTTATAAAGAATTTGGTGAAAAGGTCTATAAGATCAGAGAGAATGTAATTCAAAATATAAAAAAACTAAGAACTAAAAAAAAACAAATTATTGGCTATGGAGCACCAGCAAAAGCAACGACAGCATTAAACTTTTTTGGAATTTCTGATGAAATAGATTTTATTGTTGAGGACAATAATCTCAAGCACGGAAAATTTGTTCCGGGAGTAAAAATACCTATAAAATCTAAATCGAAAATCAAAAACAAAAATAATTATCTACTTGTATTAGCTTGGAATTTTTACAGAGACATTAAAAAAAATAACGATGATCTGTCAGAAAATTTTATTAATATTAAAGATTTAGAATTTAATAGATAATTAATAAATCTCTAATAATTTCAAAAATATTTCTTATACTTTCAAAAAAGTAGTTCAAATAAAACTCTGTGATTGGAAAATTAGCAATTATATAATCTTGTGCAAAGTATAAAATTCTAGAAATCGAAATAACTAAAATAATAAATAAGATCAGAGAATTATAAAAACCGAAAGAAACACCTCTACTTTTACTTTGAGTTTTAACTTCTACTGTTTCTGTATCACTAATTTTAATGCCGTGTTTTTTGGCTAAATATTCTGGAGAATATAAACTGATTTCTCTTGGTTTTTTTGTTGTAGCTTTTTTAATTTTTTTTGGTTTTTGCGTAGTTTGCTTAATCTTCTTTGGTTTTGAAAATATTTTTGGAGAAGTAGCGATCGGTTGATTTGTTTTAATTTCGCTAGTCGGAAATTGTCTCCATTTGTTTCCACACGAACCACACTGCACCATTCTTCCAGAAGAAGTAATAGCGTTATCTGGAACAACGAATTTCTTACCGCAAGAGTTACATGTTAAAATCATATTTTACAACTAAAGGTCTACTTATATTATTTGAGAAAATTACTCTAGGCAAATAATAGATGCATTAGTGCGTATTATTAGCCAATATACAATTATTAATTGTTTGTAAATTACAGACAAATGTTATCAAATAATGAAACTAACAAATAAATAGGGAGAACAAATGCCTACATTAAAAAAAATATTGGTATTTTTTACTATCTTTTTGTTTGGTACTAACTTTGCTTACTCAAAATGCAAAGACCCTAAACAATTAAGATTTTCAATAATACCTACAGAGGAGTCATCCTTTGAATTAGATCTATACAGACCACTTCTTGAAAAGTTAAAAACGAATACTGGAAAAAGTATAGAATTTTATATGCCAACTTCTTATGCATCAGTAGCTGAGGCATTGATCGGAGGATTCGTAGATGTCGCGGTACTAGGTCCATATGGATACATAACTGCTAAGAAAGAAGATAAATCAATCGAAGTCTTCGCAACTTATGCAAAAAAGAAAGGCTATATGCAAAAGGAAGGTCCGGGTTATCAATCAGTTTTGATAACAAAAAAAGGATCAAAATTTACAGATCAAAAATCTCTTAAAGGAGCGACGGTTGGTCATGCTGACCCAGGAAGTACTTCTGGAGATTTGATACCAAGAGTAGTTTGGGCACCAAGTATGAACACAGATGCAGATAAATTCTGGAAGAGAATAGTTTATACTGGCGGTCATGACCTAACAACTTTAGCTGTTCACAGCGGAAAAATAGATGCCGGATTTGTAGCAAGTCACAGATTCGACAACGTAGTTGCTAAAGGTCAAGTAAAGTTAGAGGACTTTAATATTTTATGGAGATCACCTTCTGTTCCACAAGACCCATTTGTGTATAGTGGAAAATTGTGTGACCCAATAAAAAAAGCAATCGCATCAACATTTCTAGATCTTGGAAATGATGCAAAAGCTCAAAAGTTCTTAGCTAATCTAAAATCATCTAAATTTGTTCCAATGACGGATAAAGATTATGATGTAATTAGAACGTTAGCTAAAGCTAAAGCTGAGTTTAAGAAAAAAAATAAAAAGTAAAATAAATAGTTAAATTAACTGTGCGCTTATATATAATATAATCGCACAGTAATTTAAATTGAAAGTATTTATGAGTGAAACAGTTCTTAAAGTTGAAAATTTAAATCTTACATATAGCAAAGGTGGGCCTCAGGTTTTGTTTGATATATCTTTTGCGGTCGATAGTAATGATTTTTATGCCATTATAGGACCTAGTGGAGCAGGAAAATCATCTCTTATTAGATGCATAAATAAATTAGCCAATCCTAATAGTGGCGAGGTAGATTTTAAAGGTGAAAAATTGCTTAGTTTAAAAGGACAAAAACTTAGAAATGTAAGAAGAAGAATTGGAATGATATTCCAAGAATTTAATTTAATTGATCGTATGTCTGTAATAGATAATGTTTTAACAGGAAGGTTAGGTTATATGAACACTTTTTCAAGTTTATTTAGAATGTTCAGTAGAAAAGACGTTGGTCGTGCAATTGAACTTATTGAAAAAGTTGGATTAAAAGATTTTGCGAATAAACGTGTAGATCAATTAAGTGGAGGTCAAAGGCAAAGAGTTGGAATAGCTAGAGCTTTAATGCAAGAACCTGAAATGTTATTAGTAGATGAGCCAACATCAAGTTTAGACCCAAAAATTGCAGTTGAGATGATGGAATTAATTAAAAAAATAGCAGATGAATTAAGGATCCCAGTACTTTGTAATATCCATAATATTGAATTAGCAAAACAATTTGCAAATAAGATATTGGGCTTACAAGATGGTAAAAAAAAATTTGATGGTGTAACAGAAAAACTCACACATGATGTTCTTCAAGATCTCTATAAGTTTGAGGTTTTATAAAATCTATGAGCGGTTATAATTTAAGAGTAGAAGATTATACAAAGCAAAATTTTTCAAAAATTTTAAAAAAGATAATATTCTATACAGTTGCAATTTTAGTAATTTTTCTAAGCGTTTACTTTATAATTATATTAGATACTGATTGGCATAGAATAGGGTCAGGAGAAGGAATTTTAAAACAATTATCTTATTTTGTAGGTTTAGATTTTAAAATTATGCCTTACTTAATAAAACCTGCATTTGAAACATTTTTAATGGCATGTCTAGGCACTATGTTAGGTCTGATTATGTCTTTACCTGTAGCTTGGCTTGGAGCTAAAAATGTCACTCCTCTTGGGCTGGCTAGTTTTAGTTTTGCTAGAATGTTAATGACTATTAGCAGATCGGTTCATGAAATCATTTGGGCTTTAATCTTTGTTGGTGCCGTCGGCCTAGGTGCCTTACCTGGAATTTTGGCACTAGCATTTAGATCAGTTGGTTTTATTTCTAAAATTATCTCAGAGAGTATAGAGGGGGCAGATAAAAAACCTATTGAGGCAATTAGAGCAGCAGGTGGATCAGGTTTTGATGTGATGTATTATGGTATTATTCCTCAAATTCTCCCAACAGTTATAGGGACAATTATTTTCGAGTGGGATATAAATATAAGAAGATCAGCTGTAATGGGCCTTGTGGGTGCCGGTGGATTAGGTTTAGCTTTTTTTAGACAGATGCACATGTCAAATTATCCAGGTGTTACAACAGTTATTTTGTTCATAGTTGGACTAATTTTAATTGGAGAAGTTTTATCTCATTATTTAAGAAAGAGAATTATTTAGTATGGATCAAATATATAAGAGAAATAATGCAAAAAATTTTATTCTATTAAGCTTATTCTTTTTTATTATCTATTTATGTTTCTTATACTTAGGCATTGATTTTCAAAGATTTTTTTCAGCTTTAGGAAATTTTGGTAAATTAATTGCAAATAGGTATTACCCAGTAGATATACCATACGCGCTAGAGCCAGGTTACCTATCATCTATATTAGACAGTATTCAAATGGGGTACCTCGGTTTAATTATAGGTGTTATAATAGCATCAATACTTGCATATCTTGCTGCAGCTAATCTAACTCCAAGTAAAAGAATTGGATATCCTGTGGGAAAATTTTTAATAATTTTTGCAAGATCAATTCATGAAACAATCTGGACAATTTTATTTGTTACTATTGTTGGTTTTGGAATGTTAGCAGGTACAATGGCTTTAACAATGTATTGTATAGGCTTCTTTGGAAAACTATTTTCGGAAGAGCTTGAAAATGTAGATATGAAACTTGTAGACACCATTAGATCAAATGGTGCTAATGAATTTCAAGTATTTGCATATGGTGTATGGCCACAAGTTAAAACTGCATTTACAGGTATATTAATTTACACTTGGGATGTTTGTTTTAGAGCATCAACTATAATTGGTTTTTTTGGAGCTGGAGGAATGGGTTGGTATCTTAAACGTAATGTACTTCAACTAGAATATGCAAGAACTTCTGCAATTATATTATCCATTATAGTTTTGGTTATTTTTTCAGAGGCATTATCTGCATATATGAGAGATAAAATTTATAAGGAAACACAGTAATGTTAAAAAATCACGAGAAAGAATTAATGATATCTATAAATTTATTTTTGGATAATATTTTAAAAATAAATAATCTTTTTAAAACATTACTTCAAAAATATTTTGATCAAAAATTTGATGATGTACAAAAAGTCACTGACCAGATTTCTAATTTGGAAAGCGAGTGTGACGCCTTAAGAAGAGATGTTGAAAGAAGAATATACAGTGAGACTTTAATCCCAGAAATCAGAGGTGATGTTTTAGGGATGCTAGAAAATTTGGATAAAATACCAGGTCAAATACAAGGAAATGCTCACAGCTTTAATACAGAAAAACCAAAGGTGGATGCAGAACTCGATAAAAATTTTCTAAAGCTTTGCGACTATGCTTCAGAGTGTATATCTTTACTTATTGAAGGCGCGAGAAGCTTTTTTACTGATAAAAACATTACAATTGCAAAATGTTTAGAAGTTTCAAGGGTGGAAAGCAAAGCAGACAAAATTAGCACAGAGCTAAAAAAAACTATTTTTACAAATTCCGAAAATGGTCTAGCTACTAAAGTACATCTAAAATATTTTGTTGAGATAATGGATGAAGTAGCTAATCTTTCAGAAGATGTTGCTGATAGACTGATTATATCCTCGTCTAAAAATTAATTATGATTGATATATTACTAATAGCAATTATAGCTATTATCATTGGTGCAAATGATGCCTCTAATGTTTTTGGGTCCGCGGTTGGATCCAAAATGTTAAAGTTCAAAATATCAGTTGTATTTTTTATTATATTTATTATTTTTGGTTCGATCATAAATGCTGAAAATCCTTCACAGGTATATGGAAATTTAATTCTTGATTATCCTGATATAAATAAAATATTTTTAATTATCATTCCAGTAGTAGTAATAACAATAGTTTCTCTAATATTAAAAATACCAAGCTCAATTTCTCAATCAGTTATATTTTCCTTAATAGGATTTTCTTTTGTAGAAAATCTGAGTATCAATTTTGACTTATTTTATAATTTGATCTATTTTTGGTTGGCTACTCCTTTTATGGCTTTCATCCTATCAATCTTATTTTGTCGGTTAATCAGTTTAATTTTCAAAATTTTAAGATTGAATATTTTTCAAATCGATTATCAAATTCGTTTAGCTTTGATATTTTTTGGATGCGTCGCAGCTTTTGCTTTAGGGGCACATCTAACTGCCGCTATAGTAGGTATTTACTCTCCATTTTTAGATATAGATCTAAATGTTTTAAATTTTAGTTTAGCTCTTAACGACAAAAAATTATATTTTTTTGCATCAGTTTTAATTGGATTAGGAGCATATTTATTTTCACAAAAAATTGTAAGAACAATAGGTTCACAAATATCAAACATCAAACCCGTCCCAGCCTTAGCAATTCTTTTTACACAAATATTTATATTATTTATTTTTTCCTCTGATTATTTAATTGAAGCGCTGAATATTTTTCTGCCATTCCAAATTTTTGCAATGCCGCTTTCCGCGTCACACATAACTTTTGCAAGCATAATTGGTATAGCTTCTTTCAATAAATTTAGAGAGGTAAAACCTAAACATACAATCAAAATTATTTTATCGTGGATAATAATTCCAATAAGTGTTTTTTGTTGCAGCCTGTTATTAACTAGTATATATAAAATTTAATAATGTCAGCTATTAAACAAATTTCAGTAAACGGAAAATCATACAAATGGCCTACAAAGCCAGCTATAATTATTTGTCTGGATGGAAGTGAGCCCGGACCAAAAGGATATATAGATACAGCAATAAGAATGGGTTTGATGCCTTTTATGAAGTCGATGATAAGTAAATCAACTTATGAGGTCGGCAAATGTGCGATGCCAAGTTTTACAAACGTAAATAACATGTCAATTGTTACTGGTACTACACCAGATATACATGGAATATGTGGAAATTTCTTTTTTAATCCAGACGAAGGCAAAGAAACTCTAATGAACGATGACTCATTTTTGAGAGCATCTACAATTTTTGAAGCTTTCGAAAACGCCGGAGCGAAGGTTGCTGTTATCACTGCAAAAGAAAAGCTTAGAAAATTATTAGGAAAAAATTTAAGGAAAGCTATTTGTTTTTCTTCTGAAAAAGCGGATGTTGCTAACTTAAAAGATAACAGAATTGATAATGTTCTGGATTTAGTAAAAAAACCTTTACCAGAAGTTTATAGCTCAGATTTATCCGAATTCATTTTTGCTGCGGCAGTGGAAATTATTAAAAAGGAAAAGATAGATTTAATGTATTTATCAACAACAGATTTCATTCAACATAAAGCAGCTCCTGGGGATAAAATGGCGAATGATTTTTATCATATGGTGGATGGATATTTGTCAAAACTTTACGATCTTGGGTGTGAGATCTCTTTCACTGCAGATCATGGAATGAAGGGAAAAACTAATAAAGATGGGTCTTTAAATTTAATATACATGCAAGATGAGGTTGATAAAAAATTTGGTAAAGATGAGTGTAATGTCGTCTGTACAATTACAGACCCATATGTTGTACACCATGGATCTTTCGGATCATTTGTAACTATATACGTTAAAGATAAATCAAAAATTAACGATGTAATGAACTATATTAAAAAAATTAATGGCGTAGAAATGGTAATAAATAAAGAAGATAGTATTAAAAAACTAAAACAACCACATGATAGAATAGGCGATATAGTGGTTACATCGAACGAAAAATTTGCTATCGGAAAAAAAGAAAGTGATCACGATTTAACTAAACTTAAAGAACCACTAAGAACACACGGCGGTCTTGGAGAAACAGATATACCAATATTTATTTCAAGGAAAATTGACGATAGTTATAAATCTAAAGGCATTTTAAAGAACTACGATATATTCGATTTAGCCTTAAACTATGGATAAAAATATCTTTAAGGTTAAAGGCACATATGTAAATGGTCAGTGGTTCAATTCCAAAACTTCTTATGAAGTTTTTAATCCCTCAAATGGAGAAAAACTTTCAGACGTTCCAATATCAGATAGAAAAGAACTTGAATTAGCAGTCGCGTCCGCTAAAAAAGCTCAAGCTGTTTGGTCTAAAACTTCATTAATAGAAAGAGCTAAATGTCTTGAAGAACTATCAAAAAAGATATTAGCAAAAGAAGAAGAATTTGCTTTAATTGATTCCTACGACTCCGGTAATGCCATTACCGGTATGAGAAAAGATGTAAAAGAGACTGTAAATAACATTAGATATTTTTGCGGATTAGTTAGAGAAGTTAAGGGAGAAACGTTTTCAATGGAAAAAAATCATTTAAATTTTACACGTTATCAACCGTATGGAGTTGTGCTAAAAATTAACCCATTCAATCATCCATTTAGATTTTGTGTTGAAAAAATAGCTGCACCATTGCTAATGGGCAATTCGCTAATCATAAAAAATTCTGAGCAGGCACCAATTTCATCTTTAAGATTTTGTGAACTATTAGACGATATTTTTCCTAAAGGATTAATAAATGTCGTAACAGGTGGACCAGAAAATGGAAAATTTTTAGTAGAACATCCTGATATTAAAAGAATAGCAGTAATTGGATCAGTTAATACTGGGATAGCGATAGCAAAATCAGCAGCACCTCTTTTAAAAAATATTTCATTAGAATTAGGTGGTAAAAATCCAATTATTGTTTTTGAAGATGCTGATCCAGA